>CAZXCO010000957.1:0-4449 GCA_964639095.1 uncultured Solibacteraceae bacterium | reverse complement strand
GAGGCGGCGGAGAAAGGCGCGCGCGCCAGCGGGACGCCGTTCCTCAGCTTTTTCAGCCCTGAGGAGATGCTGGCGATGGCGCGCGAGGCCGGTTTTCGGGAAGCACGGCATGTGCCGGCGGCCACTCTGGCCGAACGCTACTTCACAGGAAGGACGGACGGCCTTCGATTGTCACGTTCCGAGGAATTTTTGATTGCGACTACGTGACAGGATGGTGGCCAGAGACGGAATCGAACCGCCGACGCCAGCCTTTTCAGGGCTGCGCTCTACCAGCTGAGCTATCTGGCCATTCCGGAAGGTTTGCTACGAGGTAAAGCCAGTATAGCAGCCTGGTTACAGCGGAGCCGCGGGCCGGCGTCGGACCCTGTGTCCCCGCTTCTGCTCGATGCGAATCGGCGCAATTCCGCGCAAAACGTCACAAACCGCGCGGCCGAGTGTGATAATAATTCGGTTGTTCGTAATCTTCAGATTTTCAACAGCATGCCTTCGCGCGAAATCAACCTCAATGACCGGATTTATTCCAACCGTCGCGTTCATTCGGCCGACATTCACGGGGAAATGGTTCTCATGAATCTGGAAAAGGGGCGGTATTACGGTCTCGACGATATCGGCAGCGATATTTTCCGAAGGCTCCGCGAGCCGGTTCTCGTTTCAGCTCTCTGCAAAGATCTTGCCCGCGAATATCGCGCGGAAGCAGCCGCGGTCGAGCACGATGTCCTCGAATTGCTCGAAAGCATGCTGGAGCAGGGGCTTGTCATCATAGCGCCGGAGGACAGCGCGACGACGCCACGCGAAGCCCATGCAGGCTGATCTGTATCTCTGCGGCTGGCGTGTTTCCTCGGAAATCGCTCTGCCTGCCCTTCCCCTGTGGGATGGAGACAACCGCGCGCCGGACGTCTGCATTATCCGGGGCACGGTCGCGCGCAACTTCATCGCCGATCCGCGGCAAGTGACACTCCAGACCGGCAACCGGGATCTTTGCCGGTTCTACGTCCCCGGCGCTGCTGCGTTCGAGATTCGTCAGGGACGTGAGGTCGTCGCCGATATCGAACCGGGCGCCCGTCCCGGCGACGTGGTGGCATGCATTTCGGGAACCCTGCTGGGACTACTGTGTCTCCTGCGCGACCTCCTGCCTCTGCACGGGTCCTGCGTGCGCATGGGACGCGGTGCAGTCTGCCTGACGGGCCACTCGGGAGCGGGAAAGTCCACGCTCGCGGCCGCCCTGGCACGACACGGATACCCGCTGCTCAGCGACGATGTCTGCGCCATCCGGCTCACTCCCGAAGGCCCCGTCGTCCTGCCTTCTGTTCCCGCACTGCGGCTCGCGGACAGGTCGGTGGAAGCCGCGGCAGCGGGCGACACCGGAGAACATCTGGACGACGATAGAGAGAAGCAGCACTGGCGTCTGACACCGGGGGAGACTTCTCCCGTGGCGCTGGCCGCAGTGTACCGCCTGGACAAAACAGACGGTTCGCCCGAGGCGGCCACGAGCGAACAGCGGGGCGCCGCCAGTGTGATCCTGCTCCAGGGCCAGATTTTCGCGCAGAGGACGGCCCTCGAACTGGGCCTCGTGGAAACGCTCTTTTCAACGGCCGCGCAAGTCTGTTCCGCGACGCCGGTGCGGATTCTGTCCCGCCCCTTCGACCTCAATCGGCTCAGCGAGACGGTGCACCTGCTGGAAGCACTTCACTGCTGAGCGCCCGGTCCCGGAACAGGACGCCTTCTTCCGCGCGGCGAATAAAGCGGCCCATGGAAATACCGCGCATGAGCGGCAGGCAGAAGCGATCCCGCTGCTCACGGCTGTAGGGTGGCTCGGGCCAGGATTGCAGCAGACCGTGCAGCCGGGGGAGGTTCAGGCAGCGCCTGGCCAGATCGCTGTTTTCGAGCCGTGCGAGTTCCGCCGCGACCTCCTCTTTCTCCGCGGCCAAATGGACCAGAAAATCGGCCGATTGCCGCCCGAGCCGACGTTCCTTCAGGACCTGTGGCGGCAGCGCGTCCGCCATGGCGTCGCGGATCAGAGATCGCCTGAGGCCATCGCGGCAGTAGTGTTCCTCCGGAACGGACAGGCAGAAGTCCACGACGCGCCGGTCGGACGCCGGATCGGTCTGATCAATGCCCGTCAATCGCTTCAGGCCCGCCATGTGGCCGCCGAAATCGTTGCGGCAGAACGACCAGATGCGCAGGCTGCGAGCGTTGAGAACGCCTGTGACCTCGCTGGCCGCATTGCTGGAAATACCGAACGCGCCAGCGAACTCCGGCCGCAGTCCCGTCGCGTCTTCGATTGGCATGGCGGCCATGCGGCGAAACCGTTCCAGACTCCTGCGCCCGAACGCCGGCACGAGCGACAGCGCCGCGGGCGCCAGGATGGCGCGCCAGGAGCGTCCCCGGCGGCGCAGCGCCCGCGCCAGACGAGCCGCGGCCATCAAACGGCCATCCGCAACCAGCGCCGGAAGCGCGCCCCTGCCATCCCAACTGATCGTGAAATTTCCGTTTGCGCCCGTGAGCAGCACGTCCAGACCCCGGCGGCGCGCTTCCCTGCAAATGGCGTAAATCCAGATGGAATTCCACGGATTCAACTGCGGGCACTCCGCCGCGGAGCTCATTCCATCGAGGATCTCGAACACGCCGTACGCGTTCGTCGGAATCAGCACATGATCGGCGCCTGGATAGAGCGCAACGGTGGCGGCCGCATGGGATGATTCGTCGCAGAAACATCCCGGAAACAGAGAGTCGTCCATGGGCACGGCCGGCACAGCGGTGAAGGCGGTCAGACGGGCGCCCCGCCGGGCGAGAAGCTGCGCCGCAGTGGCGGTGATGCTGGAACTGTCGAGGCCGCCGCTCAGATGCGATCCGGCGCGGGCCGACGGAGGGATCCGATCCTTGACCGCCTGCCGCAGCACACAGCGAAGCCCTTCGGCGTACTCCCGCGGATCCCGCAGCCGGAGAAGAGGAATCTTTTCCGGCTCCCAGAATCGATGAAGAGCGATGTGCCCGCGCTCGCGCACCAGAGTGTAACCGGCAGGGACCGCAAGAATACCGGAGAAAAACGTTTCGCCTGGATCCGCGGGAAGCATGCTCAGCCAGTGAGCAATCCGGCGTTCATCGAGCGCCAGCGGAATATCCCCGGCCGCAAGCAGTCCGCGGGCTTCACTGGCGAAACGGAACTTCTCTCCGCGCGCCCAGTAATAAAGCGGCCGATAGCCGCCGGCATCGCGGGCGAGCAGCAGGCGGCGATCCCGCGCGTCATAGAGCGCAAGGGCAAAATCTCCCAACACGTATCGCGGGAAGTCCGCTCCCCAGCGCAGGTAAGCGTGAAGAAGGAGCTGCGGACCGGATACCTTTTCCCTGCCCAGCCCGGCAGCGATTTCGGGGTAGTTATCGATTCTGCCGTCAAGCAGAAGCGCGAGATGGTTCTCGCGGCAAAGAACGGAGTCGCCGCAGACAGCAAGAGCGATTCCCGCGTCGTTCCAGCATGCGACCGCGGAATCCGGACTGAGCCGCAGCGCGCCCAGAGCGGCTGAAATAACATCCGGATGAGCGCCGGGCGCGCAACCGGCGAGAGACATCGGTCAGATATCGTCGGTCAGCGCAGAGGATGCCCGCTGATCAGACACCGCTGAATAAACCGGCGGCCAGCCCGTCGTCGTTAAGTGTCGGGTCGGCCTGGGCGCTCGACATTTCGTAGACACGAAGCATCGGCGCATGCCAGGCTGAAGCCGGCGGTGGGGCTGATTCCGAAGATCCGGAGATTCGATTTGGATGAATTGCAGGAGTTTTCACGGAGTCACCAGAAAAGATTCTATAAACGCCGAGAAGCATATCACATTCTTAACGAAATCAGACCTCAATAATATTTCGGTATCCTGTTTTTGGCTCCTCCGGGAAAAATTAACAGTGAAGGTGCGTACGCTGTTTCAGGCCGGTTGAAAATGCACGCTGGCATGAATTGCGGAGCATCCACGGGTCACCCCGAAAAACAGAATATCGTCTGCAAATCGGGGCCTGTTTTCAAGCGCGCCCAGGAACAGTAAAAATGCGTACTTGTTCAGGCTGGCTGGAGGTCTTCGAGCCGGTCGGCGGTCGTCTTCTCCACGTCGGCATGCAGGCTGTTGCCGTGGGCGTCCATGGTCACGATAGCCGGGAAGTTGTCCACGCGAAGATGCCACATGGCTTCCGGAATGCCGAAGTCGAGCAGATTGACGTCGAGCACTTCCTGCACCGTTCGGGCGTAATATTGCGCCGCGCCGCCGATGGCGTTCAGGTAGACCGCGCCGAACTCCTTCAGCGCACCCGAAGTCTTCGGCCCCATGCCTCCCTTGCCGATCACCGCCCGCACGCCGTAGCGTTTAATGACGTCCGCCTGGTAAGGCTCCTCGCGGATGCTGGTGGTTGGGCCGGCGGCTTTCACGGTCCATTTGTCGCCGTCGCACAGCATAACCGGTCCGCAGT
>CAZXCO010000956.1:0-1820 GCA_964639095.1 uncultured Solibacteraceae bacterium | reverse complement strand
GGCTTCCGCACGCTGATCGTGTCGCCTACCTTCTCGCCAGGCTGCGCGAATTCCTTGTTGTACTGCTTGGTCATGTTCCGGCACACGGCCAGATAGCCGCCGAGGTTCATCAGCACCAAACGGGTGAAGACCTGGGGCGTGAGAAGGATGTTGTTTGCCAAATTTTCCTCTTGGGTTCAGGGCGCGCCTCTCGGGCGCGTCCGCGATCAGGCGGATTTGCGCAGCTGCGCTTGAGCCAGGCGCTTAAAGGTGCCCATGCTGATACTGGGATCGTTCAGATCCGGCTCTTTAGCGCCGGCCGATCCCCCGACATTCGCCGGTGGCTTCGGCAGCGGCTTTTTGTCCGCCTTGTTAGGTTTCTCGTTTGCAGGAGTTGCGGCGGTTTCGAACTTCGCCTCGAGCTTTCCCATCTCGACGAGCTGGCGATCGGGAGTCAGAGCGGCAATCCGGCGAACTTCGTCCGGATTTTTGGCCAGATGGTACGCGATATCCGGGCCTTTTTCGCTCTTCACGATCCCGTCATGGATCTCCCGCGTGATGGGCAGACTCTGCACGCCGGCCATGACCTCGTCATAGTCCGGATAGCGTTCTTTTGCGGCGTTTACGCGCTGAACATGAACTTCGGCGGCCGCTCGCTCGGCATTCTGCCGGGCTTGCTGCGCTGCCTTGGCTTCGTCTTCGGCTTTGCGCGTCTCGTAGCGCCAGTCGGCGAGGGCTTCGATGTAACCGTCATAGGTATCGAAGTCCTTCTGCTCGGGCTTCGCTTTTGCGGTCACGGCTGCAGGCGGCGCGTTTTTTCCCGAGGACGGCTCTTTCTGCTGTCCCTCGACAGGGCGCGACCCCTGAAGTTCCGCCACTTTCCGTTCCGCTTCGGCAGCCCGCCGCTCGGCTTCTTTCTGCGCCTTTACCAGCTTGTCGATGCGCTTCTGTACGCCCGGGGGCGTGTCGGCCGGCTTAAACTTGCCGTCTTCGCCGCGGGTCTGCGCCTCGCCTTCTTCCTGCGTTCCTTCCGCTCCCGAGGTCGGATCGGTTTCAGCGTGCGGATCGGCGGCCGGTGTTTCCGGTTGCTCTCCGCTTGCCGCGGGTTCCCCAGCTGCCGGCGCCGCGTGAGCTGGTTTGGGCTGTTCGCCCGCCAGCATGGTGCGGAGATCCGTCATTGAGTGATCGCCCCGAGGGGCTTCGTTTTCTGCCATTGAGTTTCCTCGCGCGGCCATTTGAAGGCGGGCCGTGGCGCCAGATCGAAAATTGCTTGCTTACGGCTGAACTTGTGGCTGCCGCGGAGCAACGGGCTCCGGAGACGGCGGCGCGGCGAGCTGCTGCTCGAGGGCGTTGTCCTGCTGTTGCTGCTGCTGAATCACGGTATGGGCGTGTTCCATTGCCGCGATCCCGACTTCGTGAGCCTGGTCGAACATCTGCTCGAGGCGGGCGCCTTCGCGATCGGCGTCGGCGATGCCGGTCTTCACGTTCGCGTTGATCTCGGCGATCCTCAGCTGAGTCCACGAGTGGAGTGCCTCCACCTGGAACTTGCCGTCGATCTCGGCCTTGCGCGTGTTCAGGATCTCTGCCAGCCGATGCACTTCGGCCGAGAGCTGCTGATTCTGCATGCCGAGCTGCTGAGCCTTCTGGTTCAGCTGCTGCATCTGAGCCTTCGGATCGCCCTCCTGCTGGTCGATCAGGCCCGGCGAACGCAGTGAGATGGCGCGCTGCATTCGTTCCGCCATCTCGTCGGCTCCCGGGCCATCGGACGTCTGGAAGTAAAGATCTCCGAGGATCCAGAACAGGTCGGGGACCTGCTTCATCAGCTCGGAAATTCGGGCATT
>CAZXCO010000955.1:0-3195 GCA_964639095.1 uncultured Solibacteraceae bacterium | reverse complement strand
ATCTGCGACTTATATTTTTTCGAACTCCCCTTCGGATACGCGAACCAGACGATGGCGTCCCCTTCCGCCTTGCGGCAGATTGCCGGCGCCAGCGCGTCCACGCGATCCTGTGTGGTTACGAAAGCCAGGAAAAACGAGGCCTCCTTCGCCTTCTTCAAGTCCCGGACGACTTCGACATCCTTCAACGCCGCGAGTTCCGCCTCGAAACTCACGGGCGGGTCGAGCACGACAATCTGCTTCTGGTCTTTCAGATTCAGCTTCGCGAATACTGCCGCCATGGGATTCACCTGAGGCTGGGATTCACCTGAAGCTTAGCACCGGATCACAGCTCCTTTCTGAGCCTCTTCATCGGTGATATTCTCACGGCCATGACGCGTCGAATTCAGAACATCCTGCCGGCGGCGGTCGCGGTCATCGGCATCGGGGCGTTTTCCGCCGCATTCGCCCAAACGCACAAGCCCGCCCCGCCCAAAACCCTGCGGCTCTATGTTCTCGACTGCGGAAAAATCACCGTGGCGGACGGCAGTTCGATGGGCTTCCAGCCAGGTCAGCTCGCCACGGCCAACATGATCACCCCGTGCTTCCTGATCGTGCATCCGAAGGGGACGCTGATGTGGGACACCGGCGAGATTCCCGACAGCGCATTCGCCGCCGGCGTGTCCCCCGCGAAGCAGGGAGCTTTTACGGTGGACCGGCCCCTGCTGCCACAACTGGCCGCCATCGGCTATACGCCCGCGGATATCACTTATCTCGCGCTTTCGCACTATCACGGGGACCACGTCGCCAATGCCAATGCGTTTGCGGGTTCGACCTGGATCGTGCAGAAAGGCGACTACGAGGCGATTTTTGCGCCGCGGCCGGCGAAGCAGCCGAGACTGGGTGCGGTCCCCGATCCGGCTTACTTTACGAAGCTGGCGCACAGCAAAACACTCATGCTGAATGGCGAAGATCACGACGTGTTCGGCGATGGCTCGGTCGTCATCAAGTCCACCCCGGGGCATACGCCCGGGCACCAGTCTCTCTTTCTGAAGCTCGCCAAAACGGGGCCCGTACTGCTTTCCGGCGATTTGTATCATTATCCGGAAGAGATCACCTATAAGCGCATCCCGCCGTTCGACACCGACAAAGAACAGACGGCGAAGAGCCGGGCGATGATTGAGGCGTTCGTGAAAAAGAACCACGCGCAGTTGTGGATCCAGCACGACTACACCGCCGGAATCAAGCGCAAAATGGCGCCGGCCTATTACGAGTAGCGGCTCCGGATTGCGCGAAATCGTTGCAGGCACTCCGCTATGTCCGCGAGGTTCGCTGCGGGATTGCTGTCATACTCGATGACGAACCACTCGGCACCGGCGATCCTGTCGCAGACAGGGAAAAAGTCGCGCCAGTTCATGACCCCGTCGCCCGGCATCAGATCGGGATGGGCGGCGGTATAGTCCTTCACGTGAATGAACCGAACCCGGCCCGGAAACCGCCGCAGAGCCGCTACTGGATCGGCTCCTTCGAAGCCCGCGTTGCCCAGATCGAGCTCGATCATTACGTCCTTTGATGCGCGTTTGAAAAATGTGTCCCAGGGGCGCATCCCCTCGATCGTTTTGAACTCAATCGCATGGTTATGATAGCCGAGCCGCATGCCCTGTGCATGAAGAATTCCGGCGATCGTACGAGAGCGCCTGGCCATGGAGAGCCATGCCTCCTGCGATGCCGTTGCACTTGCCGGGAGCCCGGGAACGATCAGATTCCGGTTGCCCAGAATTTTGTGGAACTGAATCGTGGCCGCGATTTTATCCGCCGCGAGCGTCTCGAACGGCACGTGTACGGCGCAGCACGGCAGATGCCGGTCCGCCAGAAATTTCCGGAAGTCGGCCGGTGAATGGCCGTAATATCCCGCGAGTTCCACTCCCTGATAGCCGAGTTCCGCGACGCGCGACAGCGTACCCGGAAGGTCCTGCTGGCATTGCTCTCGTACGGAGAAGAGCTGCAGGGCTACAGGTGTTGACCGCGAAGCCCGCAGCAGTGTTGCTGTGGCCAGCGAGCAAAACTCGCGGCGCGAGAACACGCAGCAGGGACTCGCAACTCGGGTTCCAGATGAAGAGTCTACGGCAGAGCGAACGCCACGACGTAGTAATCGGCGTTCACGACAACGTACTGTTTACCGTTCTTGCCCATATAGGTGATCGGGTTGGCCTCTGCCGGCGCCATCAGTTTCGTTTCCCACAGGAGCTTGCCTGTTTTGGAATCGAAGACGTGAAAGCGCTGATCATAAGTGGCGCCGATGAAGAGTACGCCGCCGGCGGTCGCGACCGAGCCGCCCTTGTTGAAGGACCCCGTGTTCATGACGCCCCTGGCTTCGAGCGCGTCCACGCGGCCAAAGGGAATTCGCCAGGCCACTTCGCCGGTATTGAGATTGACTGCCGCCAGTTCGCCCCATGGCGGCGCCTCGCAGGGCCATCCCGTCGCAGGATTCGCGAACGCGCTGATTCGCCGGTTCCCGACCTGAACCGGAATTCGCGCGTACAGATTGGGATCGATCTCCTGGCCAAGCCCGTCTTTTTCGCCTGGCCGCACCGGCCGCTTGCCCATCTTTCCGATGGCGCCGTCATTCTTGACGTTCTGGAAGATATAGTTGAGCCGCGGGTCCAGCGATACGCCGCCCCAGTTGCCGCCGCCGTCGGCGCCGGGGAACACGACCGTGGGTTTCATCCCCATCGGCGTGTAGGGACCGTTGTTGTGCGCGCCGCCTTCCGCATCCCACAGCGCCTCGCAGAATTTCTGCTGCTCGGGCGTGACCTTCGCCAGTTCATCGCGCGTAATGCTCATGCGCGTCAGGGGCGGCGTTTTTACAGGAAATGGCTGGGTCGGCGAATACCATTCGCCCGGCACATCTCCCTTCGGAACATGGCGTTCCTCAACAGGCAGAATCGGCTTTCCCGTGCGCCGGTCGAGTTCGAAAACCAGACCGGTCTTGCCGGTTTCGATGATCGCGGGAATGGTTTTGCCTCCCACTTTGACGTCGGCCAGCAGAGGCGCGCCGGGTTCGTCGTAGTCCCAGATGTCGTGATGGGTTGTCTGGAAATACCACTTCAGCTTTCCGGTCATTGCATCGAGGGCCACCAGTGTGTTGCCGAAGAGATTATTACCGGGCCGGTCGCCGCCGAAGAGATCGGTCGCCGGGGAATCGAAGCACAGGAACAC
>CAZXCO010000954.1:0-2735 GCA_964639095.1 uncultured Solibacteraceae bacterium | reverse complement strand
CGAAGACGGCATGCCCCGGTACGTCAGAGGCAGCTCCACATTCTCATAAACCGTGAGATCGCCGATCAGATTGAATGCCTGGAAAATGAATCCGATCTCACGGTTGCGGATGCGTGCGCGCTCGCTGAGTTTCAGGCTCTCCACCGGCCGTCCGTTCAGCATATAGGTGCCGCCGGACGGCGAATCGAGGAGCCCCAGGATCGCCAGCAGCGTCGATTTTCCGCAGCCGGACGGTCCCGAAATCGAGACGTATTCGCCGCGCTGGATTTCCATGTCGATGTCTTCCAGCGCGTGCGTCTCCACTTCATCGGTTACGAAGACTTTCTTTACTTTCTGCAGGCGAATGAGTGGTTCAGGCATGGCGTCTTTCTCTCAGTCCAAACGAATACGCGGGCTCTGGTCTTCAGATGGGAGATCGGAAAGCACAACCCGGTCGCCCGGCTTCAGACCATCAATCACTTCAATGCTGTTGACCGACGCGCGGCCCAGCCGCACGGTGACGCGCGTCGCTTCCCTGCCGTCGGGTTCGAGCCGGAACAAACCCATCTGGCTGTTGGGCTGCCCGGAAGCGGGACGGCCGACATATACGACATCGGCGAGGCGCTCGAGTTCGATGGTGCCATCCACGCTCAGATCGGGAACCGCTCCCTGCGGCAGCGGACCGTCGAGCTTGCAGTCCACCGTGCGCGTGCCATTGACGATGGAAGCGTCGATGCGTGAAACGTGGCCCGGCACAATGCCGTTGCGAGTGTCGATGAACGCCCTCTGGCCGAGCAGGATATCCCTGGCCTGCGTCTCAGCGATCTGCAGTCGCGCCATCAGTTTCCAGGGCTGCGCGACCTTCGCCAGCACATCGCCGGGCTTGACTCGCTGGCCGATCTGCAGCGTCATCTCCTGCATGCGCCCCTTGATGCCGGCGCGAATCGTAAGCGCGTCCACCTGCTCCTTCTTGAGCTTCCATGTCGCGCGCAGTTTTTCGATCTGTACGCGCTGGGCCTCGAGCTGCGCATCGGTGGATTGCTTCATGATGCCGAGCTTCTGCTTTTCCATTTGATAACGGCCGCGGGCCTGCTCCCATTTGGCGATCGCAAGCCTGTCGTTCAACTCGGAATCGAGATGCCCGGCGAAAAGCTTGTCTTCGATATCCTTCGTGATCTGCGCCTGGTTCAGGTCGCCTTCCGCTGTGGCGACAATCGCCTGTTCATCGAAAGCCTGGCTCTGCAGCCGCACTTTAAGATCGGCGTAGTTGGCCTCGGCCTGTCTGGTCTGCCATTCGTAATCGTTGGCGTCGGC
Organism: uncultured Solibacteraceae bacterium; assembly: GCA_964639095.1. Taxonomy (GTDB): domain Bacteria; phylum Acidobacteriota; class Terriglobia; order Bryobacterales; family Bryobacteraceae; genus BOG-234. Next base: position 1,442 of record CAZXCO010000954.1, on the reverse strand, counting down.
CTCCATCTGCGGATTTGTGAGAACCAGCAGGACCGTATCCGGGTTCACCTCATCACCCGATTGCGCGAGGATTTTGCTGACCTGGCTGTCGAATGCCGCCTGAATCCACTGGATATCTTCGGGAACAAGAGTGCCCGTGCCACGGACATCGCGCACCATCGGGCCGCGCTTGACCGTATCGATCCAGACGGTGGAGCGATCGACGGACGGGGCCGCCGGTTTGAGCTGATTGATGCGCCAGCCCGCGGCGGAGACCGTTGCAGCGGCGGCCAGCAGATAAACCGTCCGCCGGATCAGTTTACTTCGCGCGACGCCCTTGCGTTCGATATCCATTATTCGTACCTCAGGGAAACAGCCGGATCCATACGTGCCGCGCGCCGCGCCGGGATGAGACAACCGAGCATCGCGGCAACGAGCAGCGTCGCCGGCGCCGCGAGCATCGTCAGCGGATCGTTCGGCGCCACCTTCACCAGTTGCGACTTCAGAAGAGGGTTGACCGCGAGCGACGCCGCAAGCCCCGCCGCGAGACCCACGCCCACCGGAACCATCCCCTGCAGGAAGACGAGCGCCAGCGCGTCGCGCGCCGTCGCACCCAGCGCCATTCGCACCCCGATCTCCTGCCTGCGGCGGCTGACGGAATTCGCGATCGCCGCGTACAGGCCGAAAGCCGCCATCAGCAGCGCGATCCCCGCAAACAGAGCGAACAGGCCGGCATTGAATCCGCGCGTCCATGCATGGTCGGCCAGCAGACTCTCCGCAAGCGGTGTCGGCCCGTCCAGCGCCCCTTCGCCCGAGTACACAAAAAGGTCGGGATCCATCTTTCCGATCTCCCGCCGAAACGTCGTCGCGAGGCTCGCTGGAGGAACCCGGGTCCGTGCAACGGCAATCATCGACTCCTCGGGGCTTTGCCGGAACGGAATGTAAACCAGCTTGTCCGATGTCCCGCCCGAGTTGGTGTCATGGACGATATTCGAAGCGACACCGACCACTGTCCGCCATGCTCCCCACTTGCTCCCGTATTCTTCGAGATACGCGTCATTGGCCGGAACGAGCATGCGGAAACGCTTTCCGAGTGGGTTTTCTCCCGGCCATACCTCGTCGGCAAACCGCTGGCTCACAATCGCAGCGGGCGCCGCGGACGCGCCGTCCAAATCGGTGAAGTCCCGCCCCGCGCGAATCGGCGCTGCCATGGTCCCGAAATAGCCGGGCCCGATCGTAACCACCAGCGTCTCGGGCCGGCCCCGCGTGTCATCGCCGGCCTCCCCGGCAGTTTCATACTTGAGGCTGTCGGCCGAAAGTCCTGGCAGGCGGTTGGTCAGCGCCAGCGACGCCACGCCCGGCACCGACCTCAGGCGCGCCGCGAAGCGGTCGAAAAAAGCGATTCGCGACGCCGCGTCTGGATACTCGGGAGCCCGCAGCAGCACCGAAACCGTCAGAATATT
>CAZXCO010000953.1:0-9436 GCA_964639095.1 uncultured Solibacteraceae bacterium | reverse complement strand
ATGAGGATCATAGAACCCTCTGATGCGAAAGCAATGCTCCCCGATCGTAGCCTTTGTCGTCTTCTTTTTCGGGACGGTGTCCTCTCCGGCAGCGGAAGGAGACGCGCTGGCGATCCTCGCCAATATCCAGGATCGTCATCTGCCGTACGGCGCGATTCTGGATCCGATCTTTGCTCTTACAGACAGCGATCAGATCTCCGGCTATACGCGCTGTGGGGATTCCGCGCTGTGGACCGGCCACTATCTGGCCGCCGAAGCGTTCCGCTATCGAGTGACTCAGGCCCCTGACGCGCTGAGCAATGTTCAGGCAGCAGTTTCCGCCCTCAAAGGGCTGGCGGATGTCACTGGAACAAACCTGCTGGCCCGATGCATGGTCCCTGCAGGTTCGCCGTGGGCGTCTTCAATCGCCAGTCAGGAGGCTGCCAACGGCGTTTACACGAACGCATCTGCCGGCTGGATCTGGGTCGGGAATACTTCACGAGATGAGTACTCCGGCGCGATGTTTGGACTCGCTGTTGCTTACGATGCGGTGTCCGATAGCGGAACCAGAAGCGCCATCAGCGATCTGATAACACGTCTCGTGGACTTTCTGAAAGGGAACAACTGGTCGGTTGTGATGCCAAACGGATCGAGCGCCACGTCATTTCTGGTGCGTCCCGATCAGATCGAAACGTTTCTGGCCATCGGACGCCATGTCAACCCAGGTCATTTTTCCAGCCTTGGCTACGAAGTCCAGCGCGAGCTTTTCGCGGCCACTGTGCCCGTGCCGGTCCTTGTCGATACCGCGAGCGATGATTCCTATTTCAAGTTCAACCTGGATTACATCAATCTGTACAACCTGGTCCGGCTGGAGGCAAGCGCGGAGAAATCGATCTACCGGGAAGCTTATGCGCAACTGCGCGGTTACACGAAAAACGATCAGAACGCCTTCTTCAACATCATCGATCTGGCGTTGAAAGGACCCGATCCGGTGCGTGACAGCCAGACGCTCGCCCTGCTCGATGGATGGCTGCTGCGGTTGAGACGCGATTTTCACGTGGATCTCACGAACACCGTTCCAGTGTGCGGATCCCGCGCCTGCACACCGGTGCCGGTGTGGCAGCGGCCGAATAGCGATTTTTTGTGGCAGCGGTCTCCGTATCAGCTTTCGGTTACCGGCGGAGCCGGGATCATCGAGACGGCGGCAATCGATTACATTCTGCCGTACTGGATGGCCCGCTACTACGGGCTGCAGGAATCGACGGTTGTCAGCTCGTCGGCCGCAGCGATATCTGTTGTCGCTCCCGGATCACTGGGGTCTGTTTACGGCGACAATCTCGCAGCGGTCACTCAGTCGGCCGCTTCACCGCCGCTGCCTTCATCGCTCGGGGGCGTCATCATGACCGTCACGGACGCGGCAGGCATTTCGAGTGCTGCCTCGCTCCTCTATGTTTCTCCGGGACAGATCAACTTCCTGTTGCCGGAGGGACTGGCGAAAGGCGTCGCGAAAATCAGCATCGATAACGGAAACGGTACGCCGGTGACCGCACTGGCCGCAGTGGGGCAGGTTGGCCCCACGCTGTATACGCTGACCGGCACAGGTGTTGGTCCCGCAGCGGCCACCGCGGTCAGAAGTGCGATCCCTTTAAGCCTCTTCAACTGCGAAATCTCGTCGTGTGAGGCTTTGCCGATCGATGTATCCGGAAGTGCGCCCGTCTACCTCACTCTGTACGGAACGGGGATCCGGAGCCGCAGCTCGCTGGACAATGTTCTGGTGACGGTCAATGGCGTCAGTTTGCCAGCCCTCTATGCCGGACCGCAGCCGAGTTTCGCGGGTCTGGACCAGATTAATGTGCGCCTTCCGGCACAGTTGAGCGGCAGCGGCGTAGCGAACGTCGTTGTCAAAGTGGATCAGCATCAGGCCAACACGGTCACTCTGGATATCCAGTAAATTCTGATCGCCCGGCGTTCGAATGCCGGACGCAGCGGAGTTTACCGGCGAAGAACTATGGGCGTTTGTGGCCTGTCTGAGCAGTCTGGAATAGCCGCAGTGCCGCGAGGCGCCTTCATCCGGCAGGTGTACGAACAGAGGCGGAGCGCGATCGCGCACGGCACGCCAGCTTCGATCACACGCCGGTTTTCGGCTCTCAATCAGAGGTTTGCTTTCGTCACGCCGTGGACTCCGGGAAAGGGCCCGAGGCTCACCAGATCCCTGGCATCAGACGATACCGTGTCATTGTCGTGTAATCCTCGTAACCCGGCAATTCCCGACGAAGTGTCTGATCCTCCAAAGCAGTGCGCCACAGGAACAGGAGCGTTATGAATGCGGCTAGACCCAGGGTCCACATCGAACCCAGAATGAGTGCTATGGAAGTGTGCAACAGAATCAATCCTGCGTACATCGGGTGCCGCACGAAGCGATAAGGCCCCGAATCAACAACCGCATGACCGCGAGCGCTTTCGATTCGCACGCTGCTGTCGGCATGAGGATTCTTAACCAGCACCCAGGTGATGAGGTTCGCCGAAATGATGAAGAGGCCAATGCCGGGAGAAACAGTCCAGAACGGCATGGGCGCCCAGGCGAATCTCACCGCATCCAGACCGGCAATAACAGGTTGTACGATTGTTAAAAACAAAATCAGGCGCAACAATACTCTGTCATATGCCTTGGTGTCCCCGCGTATCGCTGTCTGGCGCTGTTCCAGCAGGCCTGGATTGAACTTTCTGACCACTGCTCTGCTGGTATACATACCCCCCAGATAAAGAACGGTACAGATCCAGCCGCGCTTCCACGTGAGTTTTCCGGCACTGCCGAAGAGACAGATCAACCACCATGCGAACAGGGGCGAAGTCCGGAAGAACGTTCTGACGTGACGAGGGAGATTCATGGACATTTTCAGCCTGCGGCGGACTATGACGATCAAATTGAGCTTGCCGCTGCTACGCCCGGGCAGCCGGCAGGTTGCAGAATCTGTTGATGCAGCACGATCATAAACTCACGCTTGAGCGCATTCACCTGGCTGGGAGTCATGCACTTCTCATGGCTCACGCAGTAGAACCGCATTTCCCCACGGAACGTCCAGGTAAGCCAGCCGAGCGCTCTGGTCCTGAATGAGTGGACGTAAAGGCGGAGATCTCTCACTCGAAAGAAAACGTCAGCGTCTCCAGGAGCGACATTACCGAGGTTCGATAATGCGAAGTGGCCCAACCTGGCGCCTATCCGGGAAGCATAGATGAGGCGCATGACTAAATGCACTTGCCGGCCCGTAATCGGGCGGAGCATTTCAAAGAAATGGAAGCGGCTGGGAATATTGGCTATCTCCTGTTCGATCTGTTTCCGCATCTCCTGATTTAGAGCGCGCGCTCTGACCCAGAACTCCGCTTGCGGCGTTTGGCCGGCGGGTACTCTGAAGCTGCCGCCACCGGGAAACAGCATGTCGGCTTTCAACGCGGCGAAGCGCCCTCGCCGTGGGTCCACCTGGCTATCAATCCACTTCGGTGTCTTTTTCCCGAATACCGCAAACAGAGCCCGGTCCAGCGCCAGGAGCAACGCGGCATGCACAGAGACACCCTGCTCCCTGCACCGCTCCTTCAGAGCTTCCGACATGGCGCGGTCGGCCTTCCATTCCAGATAGTATTCGTAGTTCTCCGGCTCCAGATCCAGGCTCGGAACCAGCCGCAGGAGTCCATTGAGCAGGCATGCTGCGAGCTTGCGTCTCCACGGCTGCGGAGGCTGGTAATCGGCGATAATGTCCTGCACTGTGACCGGTTCGTAGGAGGTGAGCTCCCCGTCAGTGTGCAGCGAATGTAGTACGTCTCTGAAGATTGTAAGGAGGCTCATGGCGTCGCAGATGCGATGCGACGTGGTAAGCAGCAGATCGCACTCCGGTTCCGAGTGCAGCCATACAGCACGCAATTGTGGCGTGTCGTATGCGAAAGGCGTAGTCAGCTCAATCCGGCACTCGCGGTGGTAGTCATCCTCATTCACGCGAGGAACGACGCGCAGCGGAATCTCCGGCGCACTGTCGGATTCATAGTACAGTCTGTCACCCTCCTCGCGAATCAGGGCTCGCAAAGCAGGATGTTTGCGCTGCACGCGATCGAGAGCGAAACGGAGTTGATCCACGCCAGGACTGCCTTCCAGCCTGACGAAGCAGGCCAGATTGCCGTCAAGCATATGTTCAATCGTGGACAGCTTGCGTTTCATGCGGGCACCGCTTTCGCCCTTTGCCTTTTGATCTGCTGTCCGAGCGTTCGAAGAAACTCATGGTTGAGCGCCTCCAATTCGCGCTCATTCATGGCGGTGTCACTGCTCATCCAATAGAACCTCATGTCGCCGTTGACCGTGTATGGGACCAGACCCACGACGCGGAAATTCAACGATCTGATGGAGAATCGGACATCCTTGACCGGCAGCGGGCAATCGGTATCGCTGAATTCGACATTGCCGAGATTGGATAACCCGATCCCCCTGACGCGCCGCTTCGATTGCAAGGCCTCCCTTGCCTGCACCAGCCAGCGCACCTGCCCGCATGTAAGCGGTCGCAATTTCTCGAACAGAAAGAGGCGTTTCGGGATTCGCTGTACCTCTCGCTCCACTTGCGCACGCACTTCTCTGGTCAGGAGGCGCGCTCTCTCCCAGAAATCACCTGCGATCCAGCGGCCCGTGCGAACCCTGAAATTCCCGCCGCCATAAAACAGCATGTCGTCTTTCAGTGCCGGAAAACGGCCCCGGCGCAAATCGATTGGGCAAGTGATCCACTTCGGCGCCCTTGCCCCGAGTACCGCCAGCAGCGCGCGATCAAGCGCGACCAGGAAGGCCGCGTGTACACTCGCGCCCTCCGCCCTGCACTGTTGCCGGAAGCTCATCGATGCCTCACGTCCGGCGCTCCATTCGGTGAAATATTCCTTTTTCGCCGGAGCGGCTTCCGAAGCCGGAAGCAATCTCAGGCAGGTACTGATCAGTGACACACCGACATTCGTGAGCAAGGGCCGGGCCGGCCGATACTCACCAATGATGTCCCTGGCGCTGATCTCCCTGTGAGCGTTCAGCCGGGGGCGGCCGGCCAGAGACCGGAGCACATCTTTGACAACGATGAAGATGCTCAAGGCGTCGCAGATGCGATGGGACGTCGTGAGCAACAAATCGCAATCGCGTTCACGCTCCATGTACACGACGCGCAACTGTGGAAATCGATGATCGAATGCTGTGCCAAGCTCGAACTCCCGTTCGCGGCGGCACGCCTCGTCATCGGCGAGCCAGACAGCGCGAACAGGTATCTCGGGCGCAGTATCCGGCTCGTAGCAGAGCACATCACCTTCCGGCCGGATCAAGGCGCGCAACGCAGGATGGCGCCGCTGCACCTGAGCCAAAGCCTTTCGCAGGTCTCCTGATCTCAATGTGCCTGCAAGCCGCACCGAGCAGGCGATATTCACGTCTGCCAGTTGCTCGATATTGGACAGCTTGCGTCGGCTCATTTCATCTCGCGGCGGCATGGGCGACCAGACCGCTATGGGTATCCGCTGGCGCTACGGCCTCCTCCAGGAGTTCCATGAAGCGCCGCCGCAACGTTTCGGCTTGCCGGGGGCTGATGCATTTCTGGTCACCCATGCAATAGAACCGCATCTCGCCGTTGAACGTCCAGGTGACAAGACACAGTGCCCTCACATTGAGTGAGTGCATGTAGATGCGCAGATCCGTGACCTGAAATGGAGCCCCACTCTCAATCACAGCCACGTTGCCCAAATTGGAGAATGCAAAGCGGTTCCAGCTGCCGTTCATTTTCATCGCGTCGCCCAGCCGCACGATCGTCTGAACCTGTCCGCGCGAAACGGGCCGTAACCTCTCGAGAAAATGAAACCGTCCGGGAATGTTGCCCAGCTCCTGCTCCACCTTCGCGCGTATCTCTTCGTTCACGGCCCGGGCGCGCGACCAGAACCCCTCGTCAGACGATTGCCCGGTCATTATCCGGAAATTGCCGCCGCCGAAGAAGATCATGTCGTCTCTCAATGCGGGAAAACGCCCACGGCGGATATCAACCGGGTTCTCAATCCATTTCGGCACGCCGCCGCCAAATACAGCCGGCAGGGTGCGATCCAAAGCCACGAGAAACATCGCATGGACGGAAACACCTTCCTGCCTGCAACGCTGCCTCAGCCGCGCGGACAAAAGGGCATCGGCCCGCCACTCGAGGAAGTGTTCACGATTTTCCAAAGACCGCCGTGTTTCGGGTATCAGGCCCAAAAGGCAGTTCAAAATCCCTGCAATTAACCTGGCTTTCCACACCGAACGCGGCCGGTAATCAGCGATCAGATCCCGCTGCGTAATCGCCTTATACGGTTTCAACCATGCCGGGTCGAAGGCTGCGCCGGCTGTTTCGGCCAAGGAACCCAAAATCTCCCGGACCAGGATGAGCATACTCGCGCCATCGCAGATTCTGTGCGATGTCGTGAACAACAGATCGTGTTCTTCTTCGCCCCGCAACCAGGTCGCGCGAAACAGAGGCTCGTCTTTCCCGAGGTGTTCCCGCAACTCCAGTTCGCACTCTCGCCGGTAGTCGTCATCGCTCCCACGCCGGACGACTCGGAGTGGGATCTCCGGGGCAGCATCGTAATCGTAATAAAGCCCGCTTCGCTCCTCGCGCAGGAGAACGCGCAACGCCGGATGTTTCCTTTGTATTTGGTTTAAAGCCGACCGGAAGCCCTCCATCGTCGGGCAGCCCTTCAGCCTTACGAAGTACACGATGTTGCCTTCGACGACGTGCTCGATGTGCGACAGCTTGCGCCGCCTCACCCGGCATTTGTCACCGGAGTCCCGCCTTGTGTCAGCCGGTTGTGTTTGAGCAGGAGATCCGCAAAAGGCGGCAAGCCGCGGATGCCGATCCTCGAATTTGCCAAGCCGGCCACGTACGCCATCCAGATAGCCGGATGCGAGCGCAATCACCTTGCGTGCCTTCTGTGATTCGAAACGAAGAACCATGATCAGCTGCTGCAGCACAAAAATCCCGGTCAGCCAGTGCAGCCCCACATACTCGCGGTAAGTGCTGGAGCAATGAACACAGTTTCGCGCCACATAATACCGCCGCCATGCGGCGTGATTTGTACTGAAATGCCTGCCGTGACGCCTGATATTCCCGAAGCTCTGACGCAGTGTGACGGCTGCGTTCACATAGACCGGCACGCCTGCACGCCGCGCGCGCATACTGTACTCACCGTCCAGGTATTCGATAAAGTAGTCTTCGTTGAACGGGCCTATCGTGCGGTAGGCTGTCGCGGAAACCATCGATCCCGAAGAGATCACGCCCAGGGTGGGAAACAACCCGGAGGTCTTATCCGCGATCGGCACGCTCTTCGGCAGGTATTTCCCAGGCTCCAGCAGCGGCATGAATCTGTCAAGCCTGGTCTCGTAGATCCGCGGGCCGAGTAGAAACTCCTCAGTGCCAAGTTCGCCTGCAGCCTCGACCATCCTGTCGAAGAAGGAGGTCTCAATCTCAGAGTCCTGATCCAGCAGGAAAAAGGCTTCGCATCCGCAGGCAAGCAGGGCGTCAGCGCCGCGATTGTAAGCGCCCGCAAGCCCGCCCTGGTTGCTGTTCCATATCACCTGCACCCGGCGTTCACGGAGCCGCGCGTGCAGATCCCGATCCGGTTCAGGAGAATTGTCGACTGCGACGACGTTCGGACAAGCCGCACGCAGCCGGAGGAGATTATCCACGAACTCCTCCGCGGGTCGATAAAGCACAATTACCAGCCCGAACTTCTTCATCTCGAACCTGCAACACAGGCCTGCAGAATCTCAGCCGCCCTTTGCGAGATTGCGACTGCGTCAGCACGTTGTAACGATTGTTCGTCCGAGATAATCGCGACCTCCATCTCGCCGGCGAAACTCGAGAGGACGACCGTGTTAGCCGGTGTCGGCGACACCATTACAACCGGGCTGTATACTTTTTCGACACGTAAATTCCCATACTGTGCATCCAGGGCCAGGCGTCCCATATTGGAGAACGTCAGATTCCGGATGGCAGGTATCTGCTCAAAAAAATCGACCACTCGGTTGCAGCGGTGGTGAAGCCCTTCCAGACTGACCAGGTACTGATGGAACACGGCGCCCAGTTCGGCGACACGCCGGTCGAGATCGGTCCTGATCGCGCGAGCCCGCTTCCAGAAGGTATTCATGCCGCTATTGGAGGGTGCGGGCAAATCTTTTACGCGCATCCGAACTCCCGGAGCGAGTCCGAACAGCGCGTCGGGCCGTATGCGTTCCAGAAATCTTCGTGCATTGACCATCGCGTTCACGTTTCTGAACGCCCTGGTTCCGCGCACGTCGCGGAAAGCCTGCATGAAAGCGAGCGCCATCGGGGCCAGCAATGTTACTTCTTCGGCTTTTGACCGCTCCGCGATGGATTGAGTAATTTCCCTGCTCAGGAGACACCGATGAAAGTACATACTTTCCGGATCGATGCGCGCCGGCTTCGTGATATGGCGACCTTTCCACCACAGAAGGCATTCGAAACCACGCCGCCTCCATCGCAAACGGCGCTGAAGCCCGGGATCCTCCAGGACCGCCGGCGGCAAAATATCTTCGAGGCCGGCCAGTTCGTCGCGGGAATCCATGTCGCATTGAGGATCGTTGCAGGCGCGCAGAAGATCCTGCAATAAGGCAATGCCCGACTGACCATCACAAATGCAGTGATGCCCGGACAGGATCAGGTTGTGGATGCCCGAACCGCGCAGCCAGACGAGCCGCACCAAAGGCTCGGCTGCACCGTTGAAAGGTGTCACCCACTCGCGGCGTACTTCCGCTTCCCACTGGTCTTCGCTCGTCCGGTCTTCGCTCAGTCGGCCGCCGGTCAGCCGATCAATGATCCGCAATGGAAGCGCCCGCGGGTTATCCCGCAGGACGAAATGCGGCCTGTCACACAAGTCGTCCACGATGCATCGCAGCAATGGATGCTTCTCCTGCAAACGTTGCAGCGCCATTCGCAACTGGCGTTCGTCCAGCCGCCCTCGCAGTTTGAGCGAAAACACGCTGGTGAATGGAGTGCGCCCCTCCCGATACATTGTTCGTTCCATCAACAACAGTGGCCGCGAGCGGGCACGCGCCTGGTCAGGATCTCCGCCGGGGTCTGGTTGCCGGAGCGCTCTGTCATCACGCAAGGCGAGCTTCATCAGGCCAGTGCGTGCCGCGGTCGCGCGTGTTCCACATTCTGCTTTCCCACGTGTGCGGGGAGCAGATTCCAATTGCGAAGCCACCGCACCGCCGCTCCGACTCCGTCCTCGCTGCGCACGGCGCGGCCCAGGGCGCCGGCGTTTTCCAGCATCCGCGGTTCCCCGATAGCCTTCAAAGCGGATGCCAGAACAGCCGGGGTCAACGTCTTGCGCTCCAGAGCGGCCGGAGCAACTCCTCGCTTGTGCAGACAGTGCGCCCAAAACGGCTGATCGCCGAAGAAGGGCACAATAA
>CAZXCO010000952.1:0-3650 GCA_964639095.1 uncultured Solibacteraceae bacterium | reverse complement strand
CATTAACTGGGGATAGTTCGATTATAAGAGGGGTTGCGGAGGGAAGCCTGGAAAGCAAGGACCAAGCGCGCGGGCCTGCCGAACCAGGACCGGGGCCCGCGGCTTTCAGAAGTTCATGAAACTGTCTTCGGCGTCAACGCTCCGCGCCCCGCCCGGCTGGGGCATAAGGCTCGATCCGCATCAGCGCGCCGTCGTTCTCCGCCGTCAGCACATACAGAAATCCATCCGGTCCCTGGCGGACATCCCGGATCCTCTGCTGCAGTTCGCGCAACAGTGACTCCCGGTGCAACTCCTCCCACTCCGCGTTGAAATCGATGCGCTCGAGATGGCCCGACCGCGGCACCTCGCCCTGCCGCATGCCTCCCACGAATACATTGTTTTTCCACGCGGGGAATTTGTCGCCGGTATAAAACGTCATGCCCGAGATCGCGATCGCCGGCACCCAGAACACGAGCGGCTGCTCCATGCCCTCCTGCCAGGGCATTTCCGTGACGCGCTTGCCGAGATAGAAGCGCCCGTAGCTCACGAGCGGCCAGCCATAATTTTTCCCCGGCCGCAGAATGTTGATCTCGTCGCCGCCGTTCGGACCGTCTTCGCACTCCCAGATCGCGCCCGTGTCCGGCTGAACGGCCAGCCCGAGCGCATTGCGGTGGCCCATTGTATAAATCTCCGGCCGGTATCCGGGCCGGTTGACGAACGGGTTATCGGGCGGCACGGTTCCGTCGTCGCGCAGCCGCAGCACTTTGCCCGCAAGATCGTCCGGGTCCTGTGCGCGCGCCGCCGCCGGAGGATCGCCCACTCCCACCGTCATGTAGACCATCCCGTCTCTGCCGAAAACAATCCGCGAGGCATTGCCGCTCGGAATCGCCGAGAACAGGTCGCGAACTTCCACCAGAGCCTTGCCGTCCCACTTTCCACGCGCGAGCGTAATGATCCCCGGGCTGCGCGGACCCGCATCTGCGGCAGGGGGCTTGTGGTACGTGAAATAAATCAGCCGGTTCCGGTTGAAGTCCGGATGCAGAGCGAGGTCCATCAGACCGGCCAGTCCCTGGGCCTGCACCTGCGGCACGCCCGCCACCGGCGCCGGATCGAGCTTGCCGTTGCGCACGATCCGCAAACGCCCCGGCCGCTCGGTGATCAGGATGTCGCCATCCGGCAGGAAAGCCATGCTCCACGGCTGGTTCAGGCCCTTCGTAACGATAAGCCGGATCTCGTGCTGGATGCCCGTGTCGAGAACGATCGGCCCGTCACCCAAAGGCGGCGAAGGCCAAACGATTGGCGGTGGCGCCGTAGGTGCGCGCGGCGCAGGCGCTGTGGACACACGCTGCGCCCAGGCCGCCGTCATCATGAGACCCAGCCCCGGAAGCAGGACAACCGCCGCGGGTCGCCTCATTTTTCTGGCACGCCGGGGACCGCGCCCGGATGGCCGGCCGGCATCGCGCGCCGGCTGCAAAAGAGTCCACGCCCGGTATCGAAAAGACATAAACCTCCGCCAGACGGTCCGCCACTATATCACAGATTCGAAAATCGCAACCCGCGGCTTTGCGGTATGGCTTTACTGCGCCTGGTTCAGAATCCGGTAGATCTGCGTCCCGTATTTTTCGACAGTTGCGATCCCAATTCCGGGGATCGCCAGCAGTTCCGCGGCGCTCCGCGGCTGATTCTGTGCGATCGCCAGCAGCACGCGGTCAGACATGATGCGGAACGCCGGCACTCCGAGCTTCTGCGCCTGCGCACGCCGCCATTCCCTCAGCATCGGCTCGGCCTTCGAATCCGGAACGGATGCCGGTTCCTTTTTCGCGGCCGTAACGGCTTTCGTTCGCCCGGCTTTCTTTCCTGCCCGCGTCTTTCCTGCCCGCGTGTTCCGGGCCCTTGCGGCCTCGCGAATCGACAGATCAAGAGCCGTCTCCTCGTCCACATATTCGGCGTCGCGTGTGAGAGTCGCCTTCCGGAAGGGAATCGACTTTCCGTCCTTCTCGAACACCGAATCCGTCAGGCGTACGAGTCCCGCCCTCGCCATCGCGCCCATAAGCTCCTCGAAGGCGTCCCGGTCCATCCCGTTCTTCGCGCACAGCTCGGCATGCAGCTTCCCGAGCGACCGGGCGCCCGGCCGCAGCGCATCGAGCGTCTCTCGCGCCAGCGCCTGCTCCATCTCATTTGCCGGGCGGAACCGTTGCGCCACACACTCTTCCGGGGCGCAGAAATCGCAGATGCCGCAGGGTCTGGAGCTGTCCGTGGTGTCTCCGAAATGCCGCACGAGGCTCGACATCCGGCACCCGTTGCTTTGCGCGTACCGGATCATCGCCTCGATCTGCGCCTGCTTCTGCTCGCCCTGCGCAATGTAAGAATCGCGCCAGTCCTCCGTACCGCGGGCCAGATTGTCCGCCGCGTCGATCGCCGCGCCGCCATGCGTCCAGAGCTTTTCGAGGGCTTTCTCGAAGACTTCCGCCGGCACACGGCTCTCTCTTTCAATGAATTCGCGCGGCTGCGGGTCGGGCCGCAGCTTCTGGTAAATCCGATCCAGCACCTTCACGTCCGGATAGTCGCGCTCGAAGAAAAAATCGTGCGTGTAGCGGTCCGCATAGGAATGAAACAGAATCGCGCGGCTCGGTTCACCATCGCGACCCGCGCGCCCGATCTCCTGGTAATAAGCTTCGATGCTTCCCGGCAGCGCGGTATGGATCACCGAGCGGATATCGGGCTTGTCGATTCCCATGCCGAACGCGATTGTCGCCACAATCACGTCGAATTTACCGTTCAGAAAACCGTCCTGCACGCGCCGGCGCCGCTCGGCATCGAGGCCCGCGTGATAGGCCGCAGTGGAAAACGTTCCGGAGAGCAGGGCCGCCACGCTCTCGGCCTGTTTGCGGCTCGGCGTGTAGACGATGGCGGGGCGATGATCCGGATCCTCCAGCAGTTCGAGCGCGAGGTCCGGACGCCGCGACGGAGCCGCCTCCACCACTTCGATCGCGATATTGGAACGCCGGAAACCATGAACGAAGCTCGTCTGGCCGTCAAACCCCAACTGAGTGCAGATGTCGCGCTGCACAAGAGCGGTCGCCGTCGCGGTGAGTGCGATGACCGGCGCGGGCCGCAGCATGGGCAGATATCCGCCCAGCAGCCGGTAGTCGGGACGGAAATCGTGGCCCCATTGCGAAATGCAGTGGGCCTCGTCGATCGCAATCAGCGCGGGCTTCCGCTTCGCCAGCATCTCGGGAAATCCTGGCACGCGCAGACGCTCGGGAGCGATGAAAAGAAACTGCAGCTTCCCGTTCAGGTAGTCGAGGCATACCTGGCGGGATGCCGCGCGGTCCCGCCCGGAATGGATGCATTCGACCGCGAACCCGCGCTCCCGCAGCTTCGCGTACTGATCTTCCATCAGCGCGATCAGAGGACTGATCACCAGAGTCGTGCCGCCGCGCGCGAGCCCCGGCAACTGGTAGCACAGAGACTTCCCCGCGCCGGTCGGCATGACCAGCAGCACATCTCGCCCTTCGATCACCGTGCGGCAGACTTCTTCCTGGTTTGCGCGAAACGAAGCGAACCCGAAGGCGCGGTGCAGCAGTGCATCGAGAGGCTCTCCATCCGGCGCCGCTACCGGTTCCCGCACAGCCGGACGCTGCGGGCCGGGTGTTTCCGCCGGCGGCGTG
>CAZXCO010000951.1:0-7404 GCA_964639095.1 uncultured Solibacteraceae bacterium | reverse complement strand
GACGCCATCCTCACGACGGGAGGAACAAGGACGGACAGCGTCACGGTCCAGGGTGTCATCGATACTCCGCTGCAGGAAGCGAATACGCCCGCCGTCCTCGAGCGCCAGCAGGTGAAGAACCTGCCCGACCGCCCGCGCACGGTCAGCGACGCTCTCCCGCTCGCTCCCGGTATCGTACGTCTCCCCAACGGCCAGCTTCGGCTTTCGGGCGGCGGCGAACATCGGAGCGCATTGCTGGTCAATTCCGCAAACGCCACCGATCCGGCCACGGGCGAGTTCGGCGCTACGGTGCCCATTGACAGCGTCAGGACGATGAACGTTCTCTCGAGCCCTTTCCTCGCCGAATACGGCGGCTTTACCTCGGATGTGGTCGCGGTCGAGACGCGAAAGGCCGGCGACAAGTGGTCGTTCGAATTGAACGATCCGCTTCCCGAATTCCGCTGGCGGAGCTGGCACATGGTGGGGCTCCGCTCCTCCACGCCGCGCATCAATTTCGGCGGACCGATCATTGCCAATCGCCTCTTCTTCCTCGAATCCGTTCAGTACGAAATGCGCGAGACTCCCGTCATCACGCTTCCTTTTCCGAAGAATGAATTCCGGCGCGAGGGGTACAACTCCCTCACCGCGCTGGACTACACGCTGAACCCGGCAAACGTCGTCACGGCCACGCTCCACGTGGCGGATGAGCACATCCGCTTCGCCAATCTCGACTTTTTCAACCCGCAGCAGACGAGCCCGACGACAACCGACTCCAGTTATGCGGCCGATGTCACGGAGCACGCCACCTTTCGCGGCACCCTTCTCGACAGCGGACTCTCGGCCAGCAGTTTTCGCGACGGCGTGTGGCCGCAGGGCAACCTCGAAATGGTGATGACGCCCTCTCTCAACAGCGGTAACTATTTCAGCCGGCAGACGCGCACTTCGTCCCGGCTGGAATGGCGTGAAACCTGGTCGTTCTCAAAGCAGCTCTGGGGTACGCACAATCTGAAGTTCGGCTCGGTGCTCGGCGGCACCACCGAGCATGCCCTCATCGAAGAGAATCCCGTGAATATCTTCGATGGCGGCGGCGCGCTGCTCGAACGTATCGAATTCACGCCGGGACTCCCGATCGCCCGGGCGGACGTGGAGTCCGCGTTCTTCGGGCAGGACCAGTGGGTGGTCAATTCGCACCTTTCGGTGAATTTCGGCCTGCGCGCGGGACAGCAGGAAGTAACCGACGTCTTCCGCCTCGGTCCTCGCGCCGGTCTGGTGCTGACGCCCTTCGGCAATGGGAACACCATCATCCGGGCGGGCGCGGGTGTGTTCTACGACCGCGTTCCGCTGAACGTTTACGGCTTTGCGCTGTATCCCGACCAGATCATCACGCGTTACAACCCTGACGGCACGATCGAGAGCGGTCCGTTCCGTTATTTCAATCTGACCGAGCCCGCGGCGCCGCACCACTCTCCGCTCATTTACCGGACCAACGGCGTGCCCGGAAACTTCGCGCCCCACAGCATCAACTCGAACTTCCAGGTCGAACAGATTCTGTCGCGGCGGTTCCGGCTCCGGGCAAATTATCTGGTGAGCCACTCGGAGGAATTGATCGTTCTCACCCCGCGGGTCGACGACACCACGCACGCTTTCGTGCTGAACGGGGACGGAAATTCGCGTTTCCGTCTGTTCGAACTGACGGCCGCCGCCACGGCCGGCGCGGAAAGCCAGATGTTTTTCACTTACGTTCACAGCTACAGTGTCGGCAATCTGAACGAGTTCAATACCTATCTCGCCAACTTTCCGCCTGCCGTGATTTTGCCCGACGCCCACACTTTCCTGCCCGGCAACGCGCCGAACCGGTTTCTGGCGTGGGGCACGCTCGCTTTTCCGCTGAAATTTCGTTTGATGCCGAAGGTGGAGTACCGGTCGGGCTTTCCGTGGTCTCCGATGACGCCGGCCCAGGAGTACGCCGGCATTCCGAACCAGTCCCGCTTTCCGAATTCTTTTTCGGTCGACGCGCGTGTCACGAAGGACTTCAAAGTGACCGACAAGTATTCTTTCCGCTTCGGCGTATCAGGGTCAAACCTGACGAATCATTTCAACCCGATCAGCGTTCATGCGAATACAGGCGACCCGGCGTTCGGGCTGTTCTTCGGTGAATACCACCGCCGGTACACGGCCGACTTCGACGTGCTTTTTTAGGCGCCGGCCGCAAGGGCCTGATCGAGATCGGCCAGAATGTCGTCGGCGGCTTCGATGCCGATCGAAAGCCGCAGCAGGTTGTCGTGAATCCCCAGGCGCGCGCGGTGCTTCGGCGAGAGTTCGCGGTGCGAAGCCATCGCGGGATAGAGCGCCATGGTCTGCACGTCGCCGAGCGAAGTCGCCGGGACCACGAGCCGGAAGGCGTTCATCAGCCGGAAGATGCGATCGCTGTCGGCGCCTTTGACTTCAAAGCTCACAATGGCTCCGTAGAGATTCGGCGCGAAGAATCGCTTCACGCTGGCGGCGTCGGGGTGCGCCGGGTCTCCGGGGAAATAAACGCGATCGACCGCTGGATGCGACGCCAGCCAGTTGGCGACCCGGCAGGCGTTGGCGCACTGCCGCTCCATGCGCAGGGGAAATGTTTTGATCCCGCGCATCGAGAGATAGGCCTCGAACGGGCCGAGCAGCGGTCCCAGCGAGCGCGCGAGAGAGCGGACGGTCTCGATGTTTTCCTGGTCCGTGACCACGATGCCGCCGAGCACGTCGCCGTGGCCTGAGAGATACTTCGTCAGACTGTGGACGACGAACGCGGCTCCGAGTTCCAGCGGCCTGGCGATGAGCGGCGTGGCGAACGTGCTGTCAACAATGAGCTGCGCCCCGGCATCCCGCGCCATGCGAGCGATGCGATCGAGCGGCGCCACGCGCACCAGAGGATTGGAAATCGTCTCCATCACGAGCGCGCCGGGGCGATGCTCGGCGATGGCGGCCGCGACCGCCGCGTCGTCGTTGAAGTCGACGAAATGCGTTTCGATGCCGGAAGGCTCGAGTACCTTCATCAGCATGTTGATCGTCGCGCCATAGAGAGCGCTCGCGGCAAGGATCACGCGGCGGCGATCCACCAGAGCAGCCGCCAGGGCGAGGTGGAGCGCGGCCATTCCGGAGCCGCAGGCCAGCGCGCCCGCGCCTCCCTCGAGCGAAGCCACGAGTTCCTCCAGCGCCGCATTGGTCGGATTGCCGTGCCGGGCATAGTTCGGGCCCGCCATTTCACCCGCGAAGACCCGTTCCAGATCGGCGGTGTCGTCGTAGAAGTATGTGACGGCGGTATGGATCGGAGTGGTCACCGGAATCCACGAGCCGGTGCGTCTGCGATCACCGGCATGAACCGCGCGAGTATCGATTTTCATTTCCTTCACTTGCGTTTCCAGCGGACCCCGTCTTTAGTGTCTTCCAGAATCACCCCGCGGTCGAACAGCCGGGCGCGCAACTGATCCGCCCGCCCGAAATCGCGCGCCTTCTTTGCCGCGGTACGTTGTGCGACCAGATCTTCGATCTCGGCGTCGGTGATTCCGCCGGCCGCGGCCGAGGGCTTCAACACATCGAAGAATGAATCGAACTGGTCGAGAACGGCCATGGCCGAACCCACATTGCCGGCATAGAAGTGACCGGCGTCGGCGGCGACGTTCGCTTCGCGTACGAATTCAAACACCGCCGCGAGGGCTTCGGCAGTGTTGAGATCGTCGTCCAGCGCGGCGCGAAAATCGGCCGAGGCGCGCGCCGCGAGTTCTTCCATCTTTTCGCTGCTTCCCTCCCGCCACTTCGCCGAATCCAGCCGGAGACGGAAGTTGCGCAGCCGGTCGATGGCGGTCGTGGCCGATTTCAGCCCGTCGATCGTGAAGTTCAGACCCTTGCGATAGGGAACCGACGCCAGCAGATACCGCACGGACTCCGGAGAAAAGCCGCGGTCGCCGCAGAGATCGCGCAGCGTATAGAAATTGCCGAGCGATTTCGACATCTTCTGCCCGTCGACAAGCAGAAACTCCGAATGCAGCCAGTATTTCGCGAATGGCTTGCCGGTGAGCGCTTCCGACTGCGCGATCTCGTTTTCGTGATGCGGAAAGATCAGATCGACGCCGCCCGCGTGGATATCGAGCGTGTCGCCGAGAAATCCGATCGCCATCACGGAACATTCGATGTGCCAGCCGGGACGCCCCGTGCCGATTTCCGTATCCCAGGAAGGCTCGCCGGGTTTGGGCGCTTTCCAGAGCGCGAAGTCTCGTCCGTCGCTCTTCTCGTAACTGTCTACATCCACGCGCGCACCGGAGACCATGCCCTCGAAATCGCTGTGCGACAACTTGCCGTAGCCGGGAAACGTGGAGATCCGGAAATATACCGAGCCATCGCTGCGATAAGTGTGGCCTTCGTCTTCGAGTTTGTGGATGGCGGCGGCCATCTCCGGAATATGTTCGGTCGCGCGGGCCATGCGCTCGGGGCGTTCGAGACGCAGAGTGGCGCAGTCGTCGAGAAACGCCTGCGTATAGATATCGGTGTATTCCTTGAGCGGCTTGCCCTGGGCGACAGCGTTGCGGATGATCTTGTCGTCCACATCAGTGATGTTCATGACGTGGTTGAGCTTGTAGCCATTGAGGCGGAGCACCCTGCGCAGCAGGTCATAAAACACGAAGGTGCGGAAATTGCCGATGTGCGCGTAGTCGTAAACCGTCGGGCCGCACGTGTAGATCTTCACGTCCTTCGGATCGGCAGGCACGAAAGGCTCAACCTGCTGGGTCAGTGTGTTGTAAAAGCGCAGGGCCATGGAAACGGGAAAGTCCCATGGTAACCCGCGGGCCCGGGATGGCCGCTCCGGACTCCCCGAAAAAAGACTTGACCTGAGGACGCTTATTATTTAACTTATTAGTTAATTAACCTATGAGTTTATCAGATCAGCTTGACGCCACCTTCGCCGCTCTCGCGGATCCCACACGCCGGGCGATTCTGGCCCGGCTCGCCTCGGGTGAGAAAGCGGTGAAGGAACTCGCTGAGCCGTTCGATATGACGGCTCCGGCAATCACGCGGCACCTCAGGGTGCTCCGGCAGGCAGGTCTGATCACGCAGGGGCGTGACGCGCAGCGGAGGCCCTGCCGGCTGGAGGCGAAACCGCTGCGCCAGGTTGCCGACTGGGTTGAAGAGTACCGCCGGTTCTGGGAGGAAAGTTTCGACCGGCTCGACGAATATCTGATGGAACTCCAGAAGAACGGGAAAAACAGGAAGAAAGGAAACCAGAATGGATCAAAAAAATAGTGCTTCCGCCACGGCCGCGCTGCCGCGGGAACGCGAGGTCGTCATCACGCGCATCTTCGATGCGCCGCGATCGCTGGTCTACAAGGCGTGGACCGATCCGGTTCACATGTCGCGATGGTTCGGTCCGAGGCAATTCACCGCGCCCGTCTGCGAACTCGATGTGCGGCCGGGAGGGACGTGGCGTATCGTCATGCGCGGGCCCGACGGCACGGAATACCCCTGCGGCGGCATCTACCGCGAGGTCGCGGACCGCAAGCGGCTCGCTTTCACCAACAATGCTCTGGACCAGCAGGGGAACATACTGCTTGAAGGCTTCACGACCGTAACCTTCGAAGACGAAGGCGGCAGGACGAAACTCACCCTGTCCACCCGTGCGAAGGGCCTGGTGGACGGAACCGAGCGAATGCTGCAGGGAATGGAGGCAGGCTGGTCGCAGAGTCTGGACAAACTCGCGGACGATCTGGCGGAACGCGGAAAGACGACGCTCTCGAAGCCGTCGGACCGGGAACTGGTCTTCACGCGCGTTTTCGACGCGCCGCGGGAACTGGTGTTCAAAGTCTGGACGGATCCGAAGCACATCGTCGAGTGGTGGGGGCCGCGGGGCTTCAGAACCGAGAGCCTCGATATGGACGTGCGGCCGGGCGGGGCATGGCGGCTCATCATGCACGGCCCGGATGGCCGGGACTACAGGAACAGAATCGTCTACATGGAGGTGGTCAGACCCGAGCGCCTGGTGTACAAACATGCTGGCGAAGAGCAGGACGAGTCTGTTCGCTTTCAGGTCACCGTTACGTTTGAAGACGCTGGCGGGAAGACGAAACTCACGATGCGAATGCTTTTCGAGACGGGCGCCGAACGAGACGACGTCATCAGCAGGTACGAGGCGGACAAGGGCGGGGTTCAAACGCTCGAACGCCTGGCGGAGCATCTGACGAAGAAGGCGGCTCTGGTTTGAGCGGCATCGAGATCCGGCAGGCCCGGCGGGAGGACCGCGAAGCGATCGTTCGATTGCTCGCACAGGATTCTCTGCTGAGCCCGCCGGAGCGGGCCGGTTACGGGGAGGCGCAGGTGCGGGCTTTCGAAACCATCGCGGCGCATCCGGACAACGAGATTCTCGTCGCCACATTGAATGGAGATGTGGTAGCCACGCTGCAACTGACCTTCATCCTCGGCCTGGCTTTTCAGGGCGCGTGGAGAGCGCAGGTGGAAGGCGTGCGGGTGCGGGAGGACCTGCGGAACCAGGGGATCGGAACGCGCCTGATGGAATGGGCCATCGGGCGCGCGCGGCAGAGGGGTTGCCGCATGGTGCAACTCACGACGAACCGGGCGCGCGGGGATGCGCAAAGGTTTTACGGGCGTCTGGGCTTTCAGGCAAGCCACGTCGGCATGAAGCTCTACCTTTAGGCGCGCGCTGAAACCTTCAATGTCTGGTCGATATACTCAGGCCATGGCGGCCCTGAGCGATCCGATGACCGCTGGTCCGGAGATCGTGGATCTTCGCGATCTGGCAGGGAGGGAACTCGATCCTTTGCTGCTCGAGGAATCCGTCGAATGGCGGCGTGATCTCGACTGGGACTTCGGCAAATCGGCGGACCTGGTGCATCAGTTCGCGGACATGCGCGCGCTGATGGGAAATGCTCTGGTTGATCGCGGCGAAGTCGCCGGATACGGCTATTCCGTATTGGAAGACCAGAAGGGGCTGATCGGCGATCTATACATCCGGCCGCAGTGGCGGAATGGCGCGAACGAAGTGCGGCTGTTCCGGACGATCCTGGACGGTCTGATCGCCACGCCCGCGGTGCGGCGGGTCGAAAGTCAGCTCATGCTGATCGACCCTTCAGTCGGCAAGGCGCTGCAGCGCGAGCGGTTCATAAAGGTGCAGGACCGGATGCTGATGAAGATGGACGCCACCAGCCCGACCTGGCTTTCCTCAGGCGGCCTTCCGCCGGGAGCGGCCCTGCGCCGTTTCCACATCGAGGGCTGGGCCGAACACCATCACGACCTGGCGGCCGGCGTTATCGCGCTCGCCTACGCCGAACACGTCGACAGCCAGATCAACGATCAATACCGCACCATCGCGGGCGCGCGGCGTTTTATCTACAACATCGTTCAGTTCCCCGGCTGCGGGACGTTTTTCCGCCAGGGTTC
>CAZXCO010000950.1:0-15345 GCA_964639095.1 uncultured Solibacteraceae bacterium | reverse complement strand
TATCCGCCGCGGGCGCCCCCGCGGGGATTCGTTCCCTCTCGGCCACCGGAGCGCATATGGTCGCTGCGCTCGGCCCGCATGGGGCCTGGGTCAGCGCGGATGCAGGCGTGCAGTGGAAAACGTGCGGCGAGCCTTCACCCTCGACCGTCTGGTATGGTCTGGCTTTCGATACGGGATCGGCGGAAACGGCGCTGGCGGCCACTTCCACGGGATTATTTCGTTCAACCGACGGTTGTAGATCATGGACGAAGGCCGCCGGGGGACTGCCCGGCGATACCGTGAGCATCGTTCTTTTCCATCCCACGCGGGCGGGAGAAGCTTTCGTCTCGCAGGATGGACAGGTCTTTCAATCTACTGACGGCGGACGGCAATGGGCGCCGCTCGACGATGGCGCCGAGGGACGTTCATGGCCATCGGCACTCTTGATTCTCCCGGAAGCTCCGGGAAGATTATTTGCGCTGTTCCCGAGACGGGGAGTTTCGTCGGAATGGATAGAATGATCACAGTTTTCAAGAATTACTGAAAAACCGGGCTGATATTTGCGGCACAATAAGAATTTCATCCCGTATTACGGAGTACAGTTTGATTTTCGAGGAGGTAGTGAGTTCATGACGATGATGTCAGATTCCAGGCGGTGGCGATGGCGAACCCTGCTTGCGGTCACACTGGCGTTTGCCACGGCTGGCGCAGCGTTTGCCCAGGGCGGGAATGCTGCGAAATCGGGCAGCGAAGAAGGTGAATATGCCAAATGGGATGTCAGCGCGTTTTTCGGTTCGCAGTGGTTCCAGATGTGGCAGGGCCGGCAGAACCGGGACCACGAATTGCTTGCCCGCCCCGTCGTCGGGTTGCGAACGACACAGGATTTCGCCAGATATCTCGGGCTCGATGAAAATTTCACGGTCGGTTTCAATCGTCTGGCCCTGCTGCCCAGCGGCGGCACGAATTATGCGACGGTGAGGGAGCAGAATTATCAGATTGCCGTCGATGGCCTGATTTATTTCGCGCCGCGCACGTCGCGGTGGCGCCCCTTCTTCGAATTCGGGCCGACCATGGTGATTTATGACCCCAATTCGGCCAGCAGCATACAGCAGCCGAATGCGAGCGTACGCGCCGTCATCCCGCCGGCGCTTCGCACGAAGATCGTCCCCGGCGTGAACTACGGTTTTGGTGTCAAGATGCCGCTGTCTCACCACTGGGGCGTTCGGATCGATGTGCGTGAATTGTGGACTCCGACTCCCGATTTCGGGCTGCCCGAGACTCCGACGGGTCCGGGCACGCTGAGCGTGTCCACACGGCACTCGGAGAACGGACTGCAGTTGACCACCGGCATTGTGTACCGCTTCGGGTTCCACGAGCCGCCGCCTCCGCCTCCACCTCCTCCGCCGCCGCCTCCCGCGCCGAAGGCGAACGTTCAGGTTTCCGGCATCACCGGAGCCCACGCTGTCTGCCCCGGAGACAACCTCCAGTTGCGGGCGAACGCCAGCGGCTGGCTGCCCGATCAGACGCCGACCTACGAGTGGTCCGTGAACGGCCAGACGGCCGCCGGCGCGACCGGTCCGACGTTCAATCTGCCGACGACCGAAGGCGCCGGTGAAAAGACTGTCCGCGTGACCGTCAAGGCGGGCGACAGCATGGCGTCATCCGAAGTTATGGTGATGGTGCAGCCGCTCACGCCGCCGACGATTCAGTTCAGCGTGTCGCCCACGACCATCAACTACGGCGACAAGCTGCCTCTGAACGCCACGGCCATGGGTTCGGCCTGCGGCGGCGCGACCACAGTGCGCTACAGCGCCAGCGAGGGAACCATCGCCGGGACCACCTACGACTCCACCGGCGTCAGCTTCGATCAGAGCAACCGTCTGAAGCAGCAGTCGAAGATGGTGACGCTCACCGCGACCGCGACCGACGCGAAGGGCCAGACAGCCAACGCGACCGCTCCGGTTACCGTGAACCTCAAGCCTGAGGCTGTGAGACAGGACATCGTATTCCCGAACCGCAGCTCGCGCGTGAACAATGCGGCCAAGCGTTATCTGCTCGAAACGCTGACGCCGAGGCTCCGCGCCGACTCCGATTCGACCGTGATTCTGGTCGGCCATCGCGATATGAGCGAGACCGGACGGGCCGCGGCGAATCTGGATACGCAGCGTGTTCTCAACACCGCCGCCGTCATCAGCGCGGGTACGGGCGTCTGCCCGTCGCTCGATCTGAGCCGCGTGCAGGTGAAATACGACGGGACCGATCAGTCCACTCCGCCCATGCCGTTCGGTGACGCATCCGTCAAAGAACGCAGGGGCCAGAGCGCAACCGATGATCGTGCGCAGTACCGCCGCGTCGAAGTCTGGTTCGTGCCCGGCGGCGCCGACAAGCCCAATATCTCCGGGCTGGAGGCGGCTCCCGAAGCCCAGATCAAGGCGAAGGGCTGCCCGCGCTAAGGCGGGCTTTCCGAAGCGCTGACCGCTTGACTGAATCCCCTCGCCGCCCGGCGGCGAGGGGATTTTTTTTGTCTTCGGGCGGTCTGCAATTCGAAACAATGTGCCGGCAGGCGCGGACTATAAGCCGGTTTCTGTACCCTTGCGGGCGATAGCCATTCGTCTAGGCCACGCATTACTGCGAGGCTCCAGCAACCTACCCGGAAGTTGTAGCGGAGCGGGCCGCTCCTCCTCCCCTATTTGGTCTTGCTCCGCGTGGGGTTTGCCCTGCCGGCCGGATTACTCCGTCCGCGGTGCGCTCTTACCGCACCATTTCACCCTTACCCGGCCCGAAGGCCCGGCGGTATATTTTCTGGGGCACTTTCCGTAAAAACCCCTTTGAGAGGTTCCCCCCGGCCGTTAGCCGGCACGTTGCCCTGTGGAGACCGGACTTTCCTCCCGCTTGCGCGAGCGGCTATCCATCCTGCACCTGCCTGTTTTCAGTCTCTCACGACTGGCTGCAGGGCTTCGCAGCGGACGTTCAGAGCGGAATGTTAAAATCGTGTCTGCTTGGCGGGGTAGCTCAGCTGGCTAGAGCGACGGTCTCATAATCCGTAGGTCGGGAGTTCGAGTCTCCCCCCCGCCACCAGTCAACTCTTCCCGACCACGCCCGCAAGCGGGCTGCTGGCGCTGGCGTAAAGCTTCTTTTCCATCCGTCCGGCCTCGAAGGCAAGCCGTCCGGCTTCGACTCCCAGCTTCATCGCCACGGCCATTTTTTCCGCGTCTTCCGCCAGCGCCACCGCCGTGTTCATGAGAATGCCGTCCGCGCCTGCCTCCATCGCGAGCGCGGCGTCCGAAGCCGTGCCCACCCCGGCATCCACGATCAGCGGAACCTCCGTAATCATTTCCCGCATGATCCTCAGATTGGTCATGTTCTGAATGCCGAGTCCGGAACCGATCGGCGCTGCCAGAGGCATCACGGCTGCCGCTCCGGCATCGATCAGACGCCGGGCGTTCACGACGTCGTCATTGGTGTAGGGCAACACCACGAATCCCTCTTTGGCCAGCACCCGCGTAGCCTCGATCAGACCGGCATTATCCGGGAACAACGTTTTCTCGTCGCCGATGACCTCGAGCTTCACCCAGTTGGAAAGGCCGACCTCGCGCCCGAGGCGCGCCGTACGGAGGGCGTCTTCCGCCGTATAGCACCCCGCGGTATTGGGCAGGATAAACATCCGCTCGCGGTCGATGTAGTCGAGCATCGACTCCTTCGAGCGGTCGGTGAGATTGACCCGCCGCACCGCGACCGTGACAACTTCGGCGCCGGACGCCGCATGGCAACGCGCCATCTCGGGGAAGCTGCGGTACTTGCCGGTGCCGATCATCAGGCGGGAGCGGAAAGTTCTTCCGGCGATGGTGAGAGGCATAGTTCCAGTTTACGTGCCCGGCCGCTTCAGCGCTCCGGCCGGTTTTCGGGCGGGCGGCTCGGGAAGGGGCGGCCGGAAACCAGCCGGTCCACTGTTAAAATAAGGCCTCGGGAGGCTGGATGGCAGAAATCGTGCGCCGCAAATCGATTGCGGTGAATATCGGCGGTGTGAAGGTGGGCGGGGCGAATCCGATTGTGGTGCAGTCCATGACCAATACGGATACGGCCGATGTCACGTCGACCGTGAATCAGGTCATGGCGCTCGCGCGTGCCGGTTCCGAGCTTGTGCGCGTCACCGTGAACACGGAAGCCGCGGCCCAGGCCGTCCCGAAGATCGTCGACACACTGAATCTCTTTGGCGTGCGCGTTCCCATCATCGGCGATTTCCACTACAACGGCCATCTTCTTCTCAAAAAATATCCCGCCTGCGCCCACGCGCTGGCCAAATACAGGATCAATCCGGGCAACGTCAACATCGGGAAAAAGCACGACGACAATTTCCGCACCATGATCGAAGCCGCCATCGAATACGGCAAGCCGGTGCGCATCGGCGTGAACTGGGGCTCGCTCGACGGCGCGCTCCTCACGCGGATGATGGACGAAAACAACAAGCTGCCGGAGCCGAAGGACGCGCGATCGGTGACGCTCGACGCCATTGTCGCCAGCGCCATTCAGTCGGCCGAGGCGGCGGAACGCTACGGCCTTCCGAAGGATCGCATCATCCTCAGCGCCAAAGTGAGCGGCGTGCAGGACCTCATCGACGCCTACCGCGCCATGGCCGCCCAGTGCGATTACGCGCTGCATCTCGGACTGACCGAAGCCGGACTGGGGCCGAAAGGCATTGTCGCCACCACGGCGGCGCTCTCCATTCTGCTGCAGGAAGGCATCGGCGACACCATTCGCGCTTCCCTCACTCCCCTGCCCGACGGCGACCGCACCGAGGAAGTGTTCGTCAGCCAGCAGATTCTGCAATCGCTCGGAATCCGCAGCTTCGCCCCGCAGGTGACCGCGTGCCCGGGCTGCGGGCGCACCACCAGCACGTTCTTCCAGGACATGGCCGACCAGATCCAGAACTATCTGCGCGACCGCATGTCAGTCTGGAAAGAGCAATACGAAGGCGTGGAAGAGATGAAAGTCGCCGTGATGGGCTGCGTCGTGAACGGCCCCGGCGAATCGAAGCACGCCAATCTCGGCATCTCGCTGCCGGGCACTTTCGAAGAGCCGGTCGCGCCCGTCTATATCGACGGCCGGCTTTCCACAACGCTTCGCGGAGACGGCATTGTGGCCGAGTTCATCGACATCCTGAACCGCTACGTCGATTCCCATTACACGCGCGTCGCCGACGAACAGCCGGTTACGGCCTGATCGGATGCCTCGTTATTTCACGCTCGCGGAAGCTCGCGCGGCGCTGCCTCTGGTGAGCCCGATCATCCGCGAAGCGGTCCTCGCGAAATCGCGCTTTACGGAAGCCGAGAAGGCCCTCCAGGATCTCTCCCGGCGCATTCTCATGATGGGAGGAATCAATGTCGATACCTCTGTCGCCGAGTCCTGGAAGTCTCAATACGACTCCAGCGGCCAGACGCTGAAAAGCGCCCTTGAGCGCATCGAAGCAATGGGGATTCTGGTGAAAGATCTCGATATTGGCCTGATCGATTTTCCGACGCTCTTCCATGGCCAGGAAGTCTACCTCTGCTGGCGCATGGACGAAGACAATATCGGTCACTGGCACGGCGTCCATGAGGGCTTCAAAGGGCGGCGGCCCATCGACAAGCATTTCATCGACAACCACCGCGGCGAAACGATGCCTTAGAATCGGTTTTCGAAAGAGCAGGCTGTCTTTCCGAAAGAGCAGGCTATCCTGGAGACTTCTCACGAGAGGCGCGGCAAACCCGAACTGGCAGCGCTGAAGCTGTGGAGAACTCTTCCCGCGGCTTTGTCGTGGATTCTGCTGGCGTGCCAGATGGCGGTTCCGTGGGTGGTGCCGCACTTCGTCACCTCCGACGGGCCCTCCCATCTTTACGGCGCGACCGTAGCGCGCGATCTGGTCTTTCATCACCGGCACAGCATCTACTCAGCGGTCTATACGATCCAGCGCGGAGCCCTTCCGAACTGGACGGCAACCGTTCTCCTCGCCGCCGCCGAGACTCTGGTGGGCGTCCGCCATGCGGAACAGCTTTTTGTAAGCTTCTCCATTCTGCTGGGTTTTCTCGGGCTCTGCTATATGAGCCACCAGCTTGCCCCAGGCCGGAGCCCGTGGGACCCAGTGATGAATTTCGTCCTGCAAAGCTGGTTTCTGTGGGTCGGCTTTTACAACTTCTATCTCGGAATGATGCTGGTTCCGTTCGTGGTCGGCTTCTACATCGCTCGCGCCGGGCGGCTCACTTTCCGGGGCGCCGGCGCCATCGCCGCGGGCCTGACGGCGCTCTACTTCACGCATCTGATTGCGGTTGCCGTGGCCCTCGCGGCCATTGCGGCCCTCGCGGCGTGGGTCTGCTGGATCGCGCCGCTGCTCTCCGGTCGGCGCGGCTTCGGCGGATGGAATGAGGCCGGTCTGGTGCTCCTGAGCGCTCTGCCGGCAGTAATCCTGATCCTGATCTATGCTCACGGCGCGCCAGGCGCGGACCCGACTGCGACATCGCAGATCGCGAGTGCACTGAAGCGCTTTCCGCAGCAGGTATTCCTGACCGGCCAGGGCTTGTGGGGGCGCCAGTCGCTGCTCTGGCCATTTGTGCTTTGCTATATCGTCGCGGCCTCGCTTCTGATGACGCGGCGGGAATGGGCTTCGCCGCGCGGTGGCCTCGTGCCCGCGGTTCTGATCGCGTTCCTCGGCTACCTGCTGATTCCCGACAGCGGCTTCGGCGGTTCCGTCGTCACGATCCGGTTTGCCTGGGCCGTCTTCATCCTCGGCGCCCCGCTGGCAGCGTCGGCGACGCGTCTGCGTTTTCTCCACGTTCCGATTGCGCTCTATGTCGCCTTCTTTGTCTTCGGAAACGTGATGGCATCCGCGCGGGAAGCGCGGTTGATCAGCCACGCCGCGGAAGACTATCTGGCGACGGCGGACCATCTGTCTCCCAACGCCACCGTGGTCCGGCTGTATTATCAGGCCCCGGGCGCGCCCGCCCTCTACGGCTATGACGGAACCGCGAGATTCCCGTTCATTCACCTGGACAGTCTGGCGGCCGTGAGCCGGCACGATATCGCGATGACGGATTACGAGCCCCTGACCAATCTTTTCCCGGTCGTCTACAAGAAATCCGCGCAAGGCCAGCGCTATGAACTCTGGAGCTTCGAGGGGAGCGGTCCCGGGGCGGACAAAACACTGGCGTGGATCAGAGACACCTTCCCGCAGCCGGTTGATTTCGTGCTGCTGTTCGGCGACGAGCGATCGCCCGAAGCGGTGCGACAGGGAATGCCCGCAATGACTGCCTACCTCGACGCTACGATGCAGCCCGTGGCGGCTTCGCACGACGGCCTGCTCCGCGTCTATCGGAGGAAGGCGTCGATGAAGCGGTAAACGCGATCAAGCGGCGAAGCGGTAAACGCGATCAAGTGGCCCGCTCACACCTTCGGCTTTACCGGTAGTGCCGTCTTCGAAGGGCGCCGCAAACCGCTCCAGTCTTCGCAAATCACGATCGAGTTCGCCGGGTTCCTCGGATCGAACCGGATCGAGACGGGACCGAGCATGCTCATCGGATCCTGGGGAAGCAGCGAGCGCAGTGCGAGCGCGTCCTGCGAGGCTGTATAGACAACTCCGGCGACGGTATACGAAAAAACGATCGAAAGGGAGGCGGGCTCCACATCGACGATCTCGCCATCCCCGAGTTTTCCGTTCCTGTAGAGAGTCGTGCGGCGGCGGCGCTCCAGTTCTTCGGGTGTCGGCTTCCGGTTGAGAAACAGACGTCCCAGCGCCACCACGGCCGCGAGCGCCACCAGCGCCGCGGCAATAATATCCGGTTTGGAGGTCAGACTTGCCCACTCACCGGGCATGGATGATTATCGCGCGGCCACGGGCTCGCGTTGAAAAACTTTGTTGTAATCTTTCAAAAACTGCTCCAGCCCTCTGTCGGTCAGGGGATGGTTGAACAGCAGGTCCATCACTTTGAACGGCATCGTGCCGATGTGCGCTCCGGCCAGCGCCGCCTCGACCACATGCGTCGGGCCGCGCAGCGAGGCCGCCAGAATCTGCGTCTTGAATTCGTAATTCTCGTAAATGGCAATGATCTGGCGAACCAGATCCATACCGCTGCCGGAGATATCGTCGATCCGCCCCACAAACGGGCTGATGAAGTACGCTCCCGCCTTTGCCGCAATCAACGCCTGCGACGGAGAGAAGCACAGCGTTACATTGACGCGAATGCCTTCCCGGCTGAGGGCGGCGCAGGCTTCGATGCCGTCGCGAATCAGCGGGCACTTCACGACGACGTTTTTGTGAATCTTCGCGAGTTCGCGGCCTTCGCGGATCATCTCCTTCGCCGTCACGGCCACGACTTCCGCGCTGATCGGCCCGTCGACAATATCGCAGATGGCCGCAATCTGCTCCTTGATCGGCTTTCCTTCCTTCGCAATGAGAGTCGGATTCGTGGTGACGCCGTCGACAATGCCCCACTCAACGCCTTTCCGAATCTCGTCCAGATTCGCGGTATCGAGGAAAAATTTCATTTGCCTCAGTATATCCGGGGCGGCTGGATTCCGGACGCGCAATCAGGGAAGCATCGCTTCCACGGCGGGCGATTTCTCGCTTTCATTCCCCGCCGTATCCACCGCGCTGAGCTGGTATCTGTACGTGACGCCCGGCTTTACATCGCGGTCGGAGTAAGCGGGAGCGGTCAGGTTCTCCGCAATCATTTTCCCGTCGCGATAAACCCGGTAGCTCGCGAAGTCCTTCTCTGTGTTTCGCTCCCATACCAACTCGATGCTGCGGGCGCCCGCCACAGGCGAAATCCCGGACGGCACAGCCGGAGGAAACATGTCTTTCGGGGTGAAAGCGTTGATGCCGGAAATTTCGCTTTCGGCATAGGTGTCGTCCGTCTTCTGGATCGACTGCACGTAGTACGAGTAAGTATTTCCGTACTGAATCGTCCCATCGAGCCACGACGGCTTCGTCGCGATTCCGAGCTGGGTGAGGTTCTGCTCGCTCCGCAGCTTACGGAAGACGCGGAACTCGGGCGCCGCCGCGCGCCACTGGAGCTGCACGGCATCCGGCGCGTTCGTCGCGATCACATCCTCTGGCTTCGGCAGTGCGGGAATTACAGGCAGCGCCAGAAAATTCGACCAGCCCGCCGTCCGGCCGCCTTCCCCGTGCACATTCACTCCGATGACGACAACCTTCCGGTAATACGGCATTGCCGGAACTTCAATCTCAGCCGTTGGAGTGCGCTGCGGGGGCACGGGAACGCGTGTGGAGGAACCTTCCCAGGCAGGGATCTGAAATCCGCCGGCTCCCGCCGGTCCGAGGCGCAGTTCGATATCGGGCTGACCTTTGATCGGCAGGTTCTCCGTCGTGACCTTTGGAATCGTGAACCGGATCACGATATTCGCGCCGTGCTCGACCGCTGTGAGATCCGTTACACGCACAGGCCGCTTGAGCGCCGGTGGAAGAGGCTCACCGATATAGCCACAGCCGGCCAGCAGGACGGCCGCGAAGGAGAGGCCGATCAGGAACCGGCCGCCGGATCGGGTCTCGCCCAACACCCGGCGCATCAGAGAATGTACCGGCTGAGATCCTGATCCTTCACGATGTCCGCCAGCTGCTTGCGCACATAGGCCGCGTCCACCTTGATCGTCTTCTTCCGCAGGTCCGGCCCCTCGAACGAGATCTCCTCGAGCAGCTTTTCCATGATCGTGTGCAGGCGGCGCGCCCCGATATTCTCGGACGATTCGTTCACTCGCGCCGCAAACGTCGCCACTTCCTCGAGCGCATCATCGGTCAGGTGCAGTTTGATCCCCTCGGTTTCGAGCAGCGCGACATACTGCTTGGCGAGCGCGTTCTTCGGCTCCTTGAGGATGCGGACGAAATCCTCCACACTAAGCGATTTCAGCTCCACGCGAATGGGAAAACGACCCTGCAGTTCGGGAATGAGATCGCTCGGCTTGGAAACGTGGAAAGCGCCGGCGGCGATGAACAGGATGTGGTCCGTCCGGACAAATCCGTGGCGCGTGTTGACCGTGGTGCCCTCGACGATCGGCAGAATGTCGCGCTGCACGCCTTCCCGGCTCACATCGGGGCCATGGCCGCCCTCGCGCCCCGCGATCTTGTCGATCTCGTCGAGGAAAATGATTCCATTCGACTCCACGCGATCGAGCGCGATGCGCGTGACCTGGTCCATGTCGATGAGCTTCTGCTCTTCTTCCTGGACGAGGTAATCCATCGCGTCCGCGACCCGCATGTTGCGCTTCTTCGATCCGCGCGAGCCAAACATGGCGGGCAGCATGTCCTTGAGATTGATGCCCATCTCCTCGAGATTGACGTTGCTGGCGATCTCGAACGTGGGGGCCCGGTCCTTGACATCCAGTTCGACCATGCGCTCGTCGAGCTTGCCTTCGCGCAGACGTTCGCGCAGCTTCTCGCGTGTTTTGAGGTTATCTTCGGCGTTCTCCGGCGCGGGAGGGACAAGCAGATCCAGCAGGCGGTTCTCGGCGTTGGCTTCCGCCCGATCGCCCACCTCATCCAGCTTCTCTTCGCGGATCATGTCGATCGCGATATCCACGAGGTCGCGAATCATCGATTCCACGTCGCGCCCCACGTAGCCCACTTCGGTGAACTTGCTGGCTTCGACCTTCATGAACGGCGAGTTCGCGAGACGCGCAAGGCGCCGCGCCAGCTCTGTTTTGCCCACGCCGGTGGGGCCGATCATGAGGATGTTCTTGGGCATCACCTCTTCGGCCATCTCGGGCGGGAGCTTTTGGCGCCGCAGGCGGTTCCGGAGCGCGATGGCCACGGCCCGCTTCGCGTCGGGCTGGCCCACCACGTACTTGTCCAGTTCGCGGACGATCTCACGCGGCGTCAGTTCGTCGAGTACGGGCCCCTCTTCGACCGATTGCCCGGGCAGGTAAATCACCATGTCAGGCCAGTTCCTCCCACGTGACGTTGTCGTTGGTGTAGATGCAGACCTTGCCCGCAATCCTCATCGCTTCCTCGGAAATCTGCCGCGCCGAGAGCTTCGTGTGACGCATCAGCGCCGTCGCGGCGGAAAGCGCAAACGCGCCGCCTGAACCGATCGCCGCGACATCCTCGTCGGGCTCGATCACATCGCCATTGCCGCTGAGGATGAAAGTATCCTTCGCGTCCGCTACCAGCAACAGGGCTTCCAGATGGCGCAGCACCTTGTCGGTGCGCCAGTCCTTAGCCAGTTCGACGACCGCGCGGGGCAGATTGCCGTTGAACTGCTCCAGTTTGGCCTCAAACCGCGCAAACAGGGAGAAAGCATCGGCGGTGGACCCCGCAAAACCGGCCACGATTTTGCCGTTGTAGAGACGGCGCAGCTTCCGCGCTGTGGACTTGAGCACCTCGGACCCCAGCGTGACCTGACCATCACCGGCCATGACAACTTTGCCATCGCGACGCACGCAGAGCACGGTCGTGGAACGAATTCGCGGCTTCATTTTATGTTGAAATCCCAGTGTAACCCAGCGATTGGATGAAGCTTGCCGATTTCAGGTTGCGGAGACGCCTCGACCGTGTAAACTGCAAACGAAGGGGCAAATAAGCGGCACTTCCGGCAAAGAGGAGATATGGAGTACCTGGAAAACTTCATGAATGCGCGGGACTGGGTATTCAGCCCGCCCAAACGCAATCCCGACGACCTGAGCTTCGACGAACTGGACGATGACGACATCGACGACGACGAGGACCTCGACGATGAAGAAGACGAGGATGAAGACGACATCCTCGACGAAGACGAGATGGACGAGGACGAGGACGAGGACGAAGACGACGAGGACCTCGACGAGGACGAGCTGGAGGACGAAGATCTCGACGACGAGGACCTGGACGAGGACGAAGACGAGGACGAAGAGTAGTTCTCAGCCCTCCGTTTGCCGCACTGGCGCAGGAATATGCATGCGGCATCCCCGTTTTTCCGCCATTCGCCGGGGCACGCGCCCCGGCGAATTGCCGCGATTCCGGTCAGCGGCTGCCGGCGTGAGAAGCCGGGAGGAGAATCTTCCGGAAATGCCGGAGAGCAGCCGCTTTCCGGTTTCCTGTGAGGAGGCGCACGACCTCCACTCCGGCCCAGGCGAAGTAAGCCCACGTCACGTAGATGTGCAGGGCGCCTTTCACATCGGTCAGAGTAGTTACAAACAGGACAAAGAGACCCGCTGCTTCATACCAGGCCAGTTCCATGTTGACCAGGAACAGCGATCCAAGCAGCGATTGCGCCAGTGTCAGCAGCAGGTCCCGGCTCTGTGTGGCGTCGAGCGGAATGGCCGATACGTGCTTCGCGCTGACTGAGAGCACCATTGGCAGCAGCGCGGCCAGAAGCGTCCACTGATTGATATTGCTCGAGACCATGTTCATCAGGGCGATTGAAGCCCTGTTGGGATCGCGCGCCCAGTAGAAGGCCGACACGCCCTCGGGCGCCTCCGAGATCAGAGGCGCAATCCACTGGATGAACTGAAACCGCGAAATTCCGAGCAGCATGGAAAGGCCGAAAAGTCCCGCCAGGAAGGGCTCAGCCACCAGAAAAACGGCCGCGCCGCCCACCAGAAACAGAACCAGAATGGCCCCGATCCGCTTCGGTTTCGGCGACAGCACAATCGCTCGCGGCACGCTCCCGATTTCGTCCACGGTCTCCGGTTCCTCGGGAGGCAGACGCCGCATGATCCAGAGATAACCCCCGTATATCGAAATCAGGACGACGCCGTCGAAGAGGTTCAGCGACCCTTTCCACCAGATCAGCACCTGATACCCCAGCCCCGCGAGAAGCGCGAACACCTGCACCGCCTGCTCCTCTTCGAGCTGAATGGCGCGCATCGGCTTCCGGTGCTCCCTCCGGTAGGCGGTGGCTGCCGAGAGATAGATCATGGGCCAGCCGAGTCCGGTCAGAAGCATCAACGCGCCGGTCAGGTTGGCAAAAAGATAAGGCGTCTCGCGATGCCAGGCGAGGACCGCTTCCACGGCGAACTCCGGCAGCGTCTGAAGCAGTGCGAGAACCGCCAGCGCGATGCCCTGGGCCAGAAAGAACTGGGCGGCCTCGGCGCCCCACGCGATCATCAGGCTGGCAAGCAGAATTCCGGGCCCCGCCCAGAAGGCCGTCCACGGGCTGCCGGCCTCGAGCGCCGTTCCGCCCAGAAGCGCCAGCGCCGTGAACACGAATCTCATGACTACGGGCTGGTCGTCCGGCGTTCGGCAGACGGCTGAGAGAGCGAAATCCGCGACGCGCGCGCAAATTCGGGGCGCTTCTCCGGAAAGTCTGTGCGATAGTGCGCGCCCCGGCTCTCCTCCCGTTCGAGCGCGCAGCGCGCGATCAGCGCCGCGACCTGATGCATGTTCCGCAACTCGATCAAGGGAAGCGCAGGCGCCTCGGCAGGCGCCCATTCGGTGCGGTTCAGCGTGGCGATCGCGTTCTCGAGCCCGGCGCGATTTCGCACGATCCCGCAGCATTCCCAGGTCAGCTCACGGATGGCGCTCTCCGTCGTTTTCGGCACGAGCATCGGCGCGGCCACACCCGCTCCGCTGAGGGCATCCTGCCGGTGCGCACTCATCGCCCGTCCGGCACGGAGCCCGAAGACCACCGCTTCCAGCAGAGAGTTGCTTGCCAGCCGGTTTGCCCCGTGGACCCCCGTGCAGGCCACTTCGCCGGCGCTGTACAGCCCCGGCACCGTGCTCCGGCCCTCGAGATCGGACCAGACGCCGCCCATGGCGTAGTGAGCCGCCGGATGAACCGGCGCCGGATCCCGCGCGATATCGACTCCGTAAGCCCTGCAGGTTTCATAAATTCGCGGGAAACGGTTGCGGATGAAATCGGCGTCGCGCGAAGTCAAATCGAGCCAGACGTGAGAGGAACCGGTCCGCCGCATCTCCGCGACGATTGAGCGCGAAACCACGTCGCGCGGCGCCAGATCCATCAGCGGGTGATAGCGTTTCATGAACGCCTCGCCGTCTTTGTTGCGCAGAATCGCGCCCTCTCCCCGCAGCACCTCCGAAAGGAGAAATCGCGGCGCGCCTTCAACGTGCAGAGCCGTGGGGTGGAACTGAACGAACTCGATGTTGCTGATCGCCGCGCCCGCCCTCCACGCCATGGCCACGCCGTCGCCCGTCGCCACATCGGGATTCGTGGTTTCCTTGAAGACCCGGCCGAGACCACCCGTCGCCAGAAGCACGGCACGGGAACGCACTTCGCGCAGCGTCCCGCTTTTTTCGTCGAAGATCACCGCACCCACGGCCCGTCCGTTCGCAATCAGCAGATCGGTGATGGCGGCATAGCTCTCAAAGCGGATATTGGAAAGGGAGGATGCCTTGCGGTAAAGAGTACGGGCGATTTCACGGCCGGTCGAGTCGCCGTGGGCATGCAGGATGCGATTCCGGCTGTGCGCCCCCTCCCGGGTAAAAGCGAGCTTCTGGCCCTCCCGGTCGAACTCCGCGCCCCACTCGATCAGGTCCTGAATCGCAGCCGGACCCTCCTCGACCAGCGTGCGCACGGCCTCGGCGTCGCAGAGGCCGTCCCCGGCGTAAATCGTGTCCTGTTCATGCAGAGCCACTTCGTCGTCGTCGCTCAGCGCAACGGCGATGCCGCCCTGAGCGTACTCCGATGAGGATTCGCGCAACGAGTCTTTCGCGATGACCAGGACCGTTCCCGACTTCGCTGACTCGATTGCTGCGCGCAGGCCGGCGACGCCGGCGCCAATTACGAGAAAGTCGCAGTCCATCGCCATTGCGATTCTAACAACGCACCCGGATTTTCAAGGGCCGCGTCGCGAAACGGCGCGCCGGCGGGCTCTCCCGCGCGGGGAATGACGGCCGCCTTTGCCCGCTCCCGCGCGAACCGGGATGCGGCCGTTCGGGGCGATGCCATGGCTCCTCGCTGTTGTCAGGCACGCACGGCCTCGGTGTCGGCCCGCACGGAACATCAATGCGAACAGGTGCGCGAATATCCACGGCGCGAGTTGCGGGGATGGTATCGGCGTCGAAACGGCCGTTATGATTAGTTAAATGCCGCAGTTTCAGGTAACCACGCCGGAGCGCAAGTATCCGGCCGTTGTGGATCGGGGTGTGATTGAGCACCTCGCCGAGTTCCTTCCCGAAGGCCATGGCCGCACTTTTGTGGTCTCAACCCGCGATGTCTGGCGTCTGTACGGCGACCGCGTACGCGCGGCCCTGACCCCGAGGCCGATCGAGACCCTCTTTCTCACCGGAGGCGAAGACAATAAACGTTTGGCGCCCATCGAGCAACTCGCTGAGCAGATGGTGGAGCGCGGCGGCGACCGTTCGAGCCTCATTGTCGCAGTGGGCGGCGGAATTGTCACCGATATGGCCGGGTTTCTGGCCGCCATTTTCATGCGCGGCATCCCCGT
>CAZXCO010000949.1:0-1617 GCA_964639095.1 uncultured Solibacteraceae bacterium | reverse complement strand
ATTTTTATATTTTTTAGTGGGGTGAGAAGCTGAAACGATTCCCGGCAGGGTGTGCTATGCCAGATTGCGACGAAACCGGATACAAATCCGTGCGCCGCCTGCTATGCTACGTGGGGAAATAAGCCTTGCCCCTCACACTCGCCACACGCCGCGCAGGCGACATTACGGTGATTGATGCATCCGGCCGGCTGGCTCTCGGACAAGGCTCAACCGCGCTACGCCAGCTTTTGCAGCAGGTGACAGCGGATGGAGCAAAGAAGATTCTTCTCAGCCTTCGCGGTGTCTCGTTTATCGACAGCTCGGGACTGGGAGAACTGGCGTCGGGTCATACGAACACCAGACAAAAGGGCGGCACGTTGAAGCTGGCGGGTCTTCCCCCGCGCGTGGAGGAACTGCTGCAGATCACCGGTCTGTGCAGGGTGCTCGATGTTTACGACAACGAGTCCGATGCCATCCGAAGCTGGGATTCCCGTTCCTCGGACGCGGCCGGCGCCGCACAGTAATCATCGCGGCAGGCGTGCCTGCGACGTGGTTATTTCTTCTTCTTTTTTCCGCCAAACAGTCCCTTCAGAACACTGTCGGCGGTTTTCCCCGCGTCGACCCCGCCCACTTTGACTCCTTTAAGCCGCTGGCTGAGTTCTTCCGCGGCAAGCTGCCCTGTGTCCGGACGGAACTGCGGATTCGACGACGTACCCACGATGGAGAACGGAATCGATGCCGGCGCGACTGCGGAAGCCAGCGTACCCCGCTGCAACGCGGCACGCATCCGGAAATTGAGAGCCTGACTGCGGCTGATCGTTCCGTCGCCGGTCAGTTGACCCACAGCCGGCAGAACCATGCGGATATTTTGCAGAGTCGTGCCGTCGGGAGCGATCCGCAGGTTGGTACTGAGCGTCTGAATCTCCATGTTCGGGCCGGATTTGAATCCCGCCAGCTTTTCGATCGGCGACATCTTCGCGCCCAGATCGAACCCTCTCAGCCGCGTGTTCTGGAGGCCCACAGGACCTGCGATGACGGGCGCCGCAGCCGATCCGGCGATGTTCAGCGTTGCTGTCGCAGTGCCGCCTTCCAGCGTTGTACCGGCTGGAAGCACGATGTCCAGTGCGGGCAGAAGATCCACGACCGCTGATACGGGCACACCCGGCGCCGAAAAGACCAGGTTGAGCACGGGTGTGGCGCCCTGCTGGCTCCAGCCGCCGGTCAGAGTACCTTTCACTCCGCCGATCGAAACATCGCCGCGGTTCATGTACCCCGACCGCTGCGCCAGGTCTCCCGTCAGATCGACATCGAACAGCAGAGGGTTTCGCGTGGCAGTCGCGCCCGGAGCCAGCTTCAGCTTTTCGGCCTGAATCCTGCCCTTCACCAGAACCTCGTGTCCGTTTGAACTGGCAGTGCCATCTGCAGAAAGCAGGCCATCGATACCGGACGAGGCCGGGACGGTGCCCGAGCCCGCGAGATTCAGCTTCGTCAATTTCAGGCTCGCGGTCAGCGGCGTGTCGGCGGCGTTCGACGAATCGATCGGGCCGGCTTTGCCATCCAGCGCCACATCCCCTCCCCCGCGGATCTGTCCCGAGAGGGAGAACGGAAATACGGAACCCGGCGCGAAGTGGCTCACCA
>CAZXCO010000948.1:0-1871 GCA_964639095.1 uncultured Solibacteraceae bacterium | reverse complement strand
TCCTGGCCGACTTCCTACGCGGCGATGCCGCGGCGGCTCTGGTACATGCCGAGCAAGCTGCTGTCTGCGGACGCGAAGCCGGCATCCCCGCCATCACAGGGGAGGCGCTCTTCTTCGCGACGACGATGGCATTCGCGCTCGAACATCCCCGGGCCGAGCAGTTGGGGGCGGAGGCACTAATTTTCCTCGATCGCGAAGGTGCCCAGTTATGGAGAGCTGCTGCGCTCTGGATCAACGGGCTGTTGCAATGCAGGAACGGACACTCCGAAGGCGCAGTTACCTACCTGACCGATTCGCTGCAGATCTTTCATCAGCTCCACTACGAGCTGGGTATTGCGCTCTGTTTCGATGGGTTGGCATGGGCTGCCGTACTCTCCGCTGAGTACGGCCGGGCATCGCAGTTGCTCGGTGCAGCGCGAGCTATTTGGCAGGCCGGACCCCTGCAGATGCCCTCGCAATGGGACCGACATGCTGTGCAAGACAAGGTCGAAGAATCTGTTCGCGAGACTATCGGGGATGCAGCCTTCGATCGCGCAATCCAGCGGGCAATGGACCAGCCCCTGGATCTGGCTGTCGGACAGGTCGTGGGATTCTCGCGCTCATTGCCCGATGCAGGGCGGGGCGCGGCTACACAGGACCTGTGCGAGGTGCTCACCAAGCGTGAGCGTCGGGTGGCAGAGTTGCTCGCGCAGGGGTTGAGCAATCGGGATATAGCAGCTGACCTGGTGCTTTCCCCTCGAACAGTGGAATCGCACGTGCGGCACATTCTCGCCAAACTTGGATTCCGTTCCCGGAGTCAGATCGCGTCCTGGATCAGCCGGCATGAACCACGCGACTAGCACGACAGTTGTATTTCGTTGTTTCATAATCGGTTTCGTTGGTGGCGGAGCTTTCGAGCGTGTGCTTGGTGGCGTCGGCGCCAGTGGCAGGCTGCCAGGGCGTGAGCGAGGTGCGGGCTGGGTGGAGCACTATCGCCAGGAGACGGCGGACGTCGGCGACTGTGATTCGGCCCAGCCCGCGTGGGCTTTTGGGGCGGTGACGGCGAGGAAGGCATGGGCGAGCATGGCCAGGGTGATGTGCCGGTACCAGGGATGCCATTTGCGGACCCGGTAGTGGTCCAGGCCGCATTGGTCCTTGGCGGCCTGGAAGCATTCCTCGACCGCCCACCTGGCGCCGGCGACTGTGTCACGACCTGTTCCCGGTTGATCGCGGCTGGGTGAAAGCGCAGGTAGTAGGCGATATCGGTGGGATCGTCGAGGGAATGGCGGGCCAGCATGGTCCGTGTGTATCCGTGGGGAGGTCACCGAAGTTGGGGAGGGCGGCCCAGGCCCAGTCGTATTCACGTTCACCGCGCTCGCCCAGCCCGGCCGAGACCTGGTGCCACGCCTCTGCGGGCGCCCTGGCAACGAGGGTGTCGACGCGGCGGCGGCCGTCGAGATCGGCCACTGTTTGGCGGACCGGCACCTCGAGAACGTAGGACAAGCGACGGGCCTCGCAGAATGCCCGGAACCGGCCGTCGCGCCCGTAGGCGGCATCCGCGGCCACCCACCCGGCGGCCACTCCGGCATCCAAGGTTCGGGCGATCATCATCTCCGCAAGCTTTGGCTTCGTCAGAAGACCTGAGCTGCACCGGCTTTCAGGAATTCCCGCTTCAGCACAGCGGTCACGATCACCGATCCACGACTCGGGCAGGTAGAGCTCCTTATCGATCAGCGCCCGGCCCGGGCGCCCGGCATACGCCAGGAACACCCCGAGCTGAGAATTCTCCACACGACCCGCGGTTCCGGAGTACTGGCGCTGCACACCCGCGGACTTGGTTCCCTTCTTCAAGAATCCGGTCTCATCCGGGACCAGGACACCATCCGTCACAC
>CAZXCO010000947.1:0-2369 GCA_964639095.1 uncultured Solibacteraceae bacterium | reverse complement strand
GTGATGGAGTCTCTTCCGGCATTGCCCCACTGTCCCGAGGGCGCCAGCGCGTAGGCTGCGGGATTCAGAAACACGCCCGGCGGCGCGGAATACAGCGGAGCGCCGGTGTAATCCGGGCGGACCGGTCCGGTGATGCCGGTTCGGCCGAGAGGCGAAATCACCATCGGCGTCAGGGGCATGCCGGTGCCGGCGTTGACCGTCGTGGTGACGGTCCACTCCTTGAAGAGAGCGCCGCGCCAGCCGTTCAGAAGCGTTCCGCCCCCCAGTCCCTGGCCCGTGGTGTATTGCATCTGAAAAGCCAGCAGGTGCCTCTGGTCGAACACGGAAAGCGCCCGCTCGGCGCTCAGGTCGAGCCAGTTCTGCGCGACCACATAGGTCGCCGAGCCGCGCCCGCCCAGCGCGGAATCGTCGATCGATTTCGAAAACGTGTAGTTCAGCGTCGCGGTTAAGCCATTGTGCAGGCGCCGGCGCAACTGCAACTGGCCTGATTGGCGGGTCGAATTGCCGTTCGAGGCAACGTAATAGAAGCCCGTCGGGCATGCCGGGCAGGGGTTCACCGCGCCCGCAGGATACGTGTTGGGCACGAACTCCTGTTCGCCGCGCGTTCCCTTGATGCCGAGATAGGTCGCGGTCATCACCATCGACCACGGCAGATCGCGCTGGACCGAAACCTGCCAGTTCTGCGCATAGCCGACGCGGAAGTTCGGATCGACCGCAAAAGTATCGATCAGGGCCCCCGGCGGAGCGTTGAATCCGTTGGCGAGCGTCAGCGGATTCCCCGGGGTGTTCTGAAGGATCAGGCTCTTCGATAAAGGTCCCTGCTGGGCCATCTGCGCTGCGAGCGTTTCATAGACCGAGGTGTTGTAGTAAATGCCGTAACCGGCGCGCACGACGAGAGACGAGGCCGGGATCGGGCGCCAGGCGATGCCGACGCGCGGCTGGAAGGCGCTTTTGTCCGGCTGCAGCAGCGAATCCGGGTACTTCTGGCCGGTGAGCGCTCCTGTCGGGCTGGTGGCGAGCACGGGAGCCACTGCGGAAAACCCTGGCGCCACATCCAGGTTGACCAGCCGGCCGAAAAGCTCCGTCACCGGAGCGCTGTATTCCCAGCGGACGCCCGCGTTGATCGTCAGGGATGGGCCGATTCGCCAGTCGTCGGTCACGAAGGCGTCCCACAGCGATTCGCGAAAATATTTGTCCGCATTGCCGTAGGCGATCTGGCTCGTGTCCGGTACGCCGAGCAGGAAGTCGGCGAAATCGGTTCCGATGGGGATCCCGGTAGCGCTGGTCTCGCCGGGCCGCGCGGTCAAAGCGCCCGTGAAGGTGAATGTGCCACGCGGATTCTGCTGCGAGAGCATATTGAACTGCAGGCGTTTGAAGTCGCCTCCGTAGCTGACGTTGTGGCGACCGTAATTCCACAGGCTGTCAAACGCGAACGCTGTCGTCTGATTGTGGTTGTCGGCGGCGATTCCCTCTGTGAGCCCCGTAATGCCGCTGGCGAACGAGAGGGTGGGAGGGCCCCAGTTCACAGGGTCCTGATTGTTGCCGAGGATGCCCGCCTCCGCCGAAACGTTTTCCCGGTTGGCGAAATTCGGCGTTGTGAGAGTGGAAAGCCGGCTGAACTGCACCTGAAAATGAAGAAACATGCGCTGGCCGACCCGGTGCATCCAGTTCGCCTGCGTATTCGTGCCGAGCGACTGGGTTTTGTCGAGAAATCCGAACAGATTCGGCGTGTCCGTTGCGATGCGCTGGAAGGCGAACGTGCCGTACAACTGATTCCGGTTGCCGATGTTCTTGTTCAAACGCGACTGCAGCGCATCCTGGTGGCTCGCGCTGACCAGGGGCAATTGAAAGTTGTAACGATTGGATCCGGTGAAATTCGGCTCCGGATAAAACTTCAGCAGCGCCGCCGCCTGGGGGCTGATGCGGTTCACGGGGATTTGATTGGCGGGGAACGGCGCCCCGGTCAACGGGTCGTAAACCAGCGGAAGCTGTGAAAAATCGCCATTGCGCTGCGCATCGGTAGGCATGAGGCCCGGCGTCGTGGTGCCGGTCCGGTTGCGTACCCACTGGTAGTTTACAAAGAACTGCGGGCCGTTCCGGATCAGGTGGGGGATCCGCAGTGGGCCGCCGAGATTCAATTGCCCGGTCAGGTGCGTATACGCGGGTTTGGGTGTGTTCTGCCCGGTTAAAGAGAACGAACGGGCGTCGAGAGAAGAGTCATCGAAAATGAGAGCCAGCCCGCCGTTATAAAGACTGGCAGGACCCCGCCGGTTATTGCCGAAAGCGGCCGCCTGAGCGAAGGGCGTACTGGCTCCATTATTCACGCTGCCGTTGATGAGCAGGCTGTCGGACGCGCGGTCGCTCAATTC
>CAZXCO010000946.1:0-2142 GCA_964639095.1 uncultured Solibacteraceae bacterium | reverse complement strand
TCATTTCCGCGACGATGGCGCCCGCACATTCAGCCAGGTCAGCGGAGGGCTGAATCGGATGACGATCCGGAGGTTTGAGCGAATTGTCGGCGAAAGCCCCTTCGCGTTCGCTTCCTTCGAAGCCGTCCCGATCCGCGGATTCCGGCCGCTTCACAATGCTTTGACACGGGAATTCTTTTCCGCGATCGTGCGTTGCAGACTGGTGAAGCGGGAGAGAACGGGCGCGGGCGCCTGATCGGCTGCCGCGCAGTACGGGGCCGGTCGAACGTATAAACTGAAATTTCCGTGAATGCCGTCGAGTTTGAGCGCGTCTCAAAAAGTTACGCCATCTACGAAAAGCCCGGCGACCGCCTCCGGGAATTGCTGTCGCCGCGGCGGCGGCCCTTCCACCGGGATTTCTGGGCTCTGCGCGATCTGAGCTTTTCGATTCGCCAGGGTGAGGTCTTCTGCATCATCGGCGAAAACGGGTCAGGCAAGAGCACGACGCTCCAGCTCATTGCGGGCATTCTGCAGCCTGCTGCGGGCTCTGTCCAGGTCAACGGGCGCGTCTCGGCGCTGCTTGAACTGGGCGCGGGCTTCAACCCCGAGTTCACGGGTCGTGACAATGTTTATCTGAACGCCTCGATACTCGGATTTTCGAAGCGTGAGATTGACCAGCGGTATCGCGAGATCGAAGACTTCGCCGAGATCGGCGATTTCATTCACCAGCCGGTGAAAACCTATTCAAGCGGCATGGTCGTGCGGCTTGCTTTTGCCGTTGCGATCCACGTGGATCCTGAGATCCTTCTGGTGGACGAGGCGCTTGCGGTCGGGGACAGCTATTTTCGCCACCGCTGCATGCGCAAGGTGCACGAACTGCGCGCCCGCGGCGTCACCATCGTTTTTGTCTCGCATGCCATCGCCGATGTAAAGGCCATTGGCGACCGGGCGCTGTGGCTCGAGCACGGCCGCCTGAAGGCCATCGGCGAAACCGATGCCGTGGTTCGCCAGTATCTCGCCGCGATGACGATTCCTGCGGGTGGAGACAGCGGGCCTGCGAACCAGCCGGAATCCCCGATTGCGCTGTCCATTCCGAACGTCGACCATCGCCACGGCGACGGCCGCGCCGAAATCCTCGGGATCGCGGTGCTCAACGAATATGGCGAACCGCTGCACCTGATGATGCCCGCGAGCCGCATTATCGTCCGGATCACGTTCCGCGCGAACGAGACTCTTTCCCGTCCGGCCGCCGGGTTCATGCTCCGGAATCACCTCGGCCTCGATTTCAC
Source organism: uncultured Solibacteraceae bacterium (assembly GCA_964639095.1). Taxonomy (GTDB): domain Bacteria; phylum Acidobacteriota; class Terriglobia; order Bryobacterales; family Bryobacteraceae; genus BOG-234. Next base: position 874 of record CAZXCO010000946.1, on the reverse strand, counting down.
CGATACCGATACAACGCGCGAACGCCACGCTCTTTCGCCTTTGCATCCTGGGGAGCTTACGACGGTGGATTTTCACTTCGATATCCCGGAGTTTTATCCGGGCGCCTTCTCCTTCTCGTCGTGGGTTTCCGATGGCCCTCCCGCGAGCGAGTCGATTTGCGACTGGATCGATAACGCCATCACAGTCCCGATGGCCCGCGGTGAAGGTCCGGTCTACGGCTACATCCAGTTGCCCTGCAAGGTGGCGCTCGACGCGCCCGTCGGTACCCCGGAGCTTCCGCTTGCTTGAGTTCACCGGCGAGCGAGTGGTCCCGGGGCTCGTCGATCCCGATCTGTTCAACGAGCATCTGTCGCGCTACCGTTTTGCGTCGAGGTTCGCCGAATCCGCGCGCGTTCTCGACGCCGGCTGCGGCTCGGGCTACGGAACAGCCGAACTGAAGAACGCGTCCTCGATCGTCGCGATGGATATTGCGGCCGATGCTGTGGCTCACGCCCGCGAGACCTTCGGCCGAAGCGGGCTGTCTTTTCTGCAGGGCAACTGTGAGTCGCTGCCGTTCGCCGATGCGTCCTTCGACCTGCTGACCGCTTTCGAGGTGATCGAGCATCTGGCGGGATGGCGGGAGATGCTGGCCGAAGCCCGCCGGGTCCTCTGCGCGTCGGGCGTGCTGCTCGTCTCGACGCCCAACAAAGCCTGGTACACGGAATCACGGGCCGGCGCCGGCGCCAATCCGTACCACGTCCACGAATTCGAATACGCCGAATTTGAAGTCGCTCTCCGGGCGGTCTTCCCGCACGTACATCTCTGGACCCAGAACCATTCCGAAGGCATCACCTTTGTTCCGGCGCTGCCTTCGCGCGGCGAATTCGAGGCGCC
>CAZXCO010000945.1:0-1638 GCA_964639095.1 uncultured Solibacteraceae bacterium | reverse complement strand
GAATCGGCCCGCCGCCTCTTTCCGGAATTGAAGCGATTCGCACCGGAGCGCCGGCCCAACGGCAAGCTCGAGATCGAGGTGGATACGGCCGCGCTCGGAATGCCGGCCGGGCTCGAGAGCCGCGCGAGCCACATCGTTTTTCTGGACCGGCAGGCGCCCGCCGCCCGCACCCTGACGCACGCCAGACTCGAGCCGTTCCCGCGCGAGGAGGCCGCCGCCCGGCTCGGGCGCTTGATTGTATATGGCGACGAACAAATTCGCGAGGCGCAGAATCGCACACTGGCAGAGTTCCTCGAACTGCCGGTTCGAAAATTGACGTATCAGGATCCCGGCGGCGCCGAGTGCGCGCTGCGCGCTCTGGTCGAGGACGCCTGATGCCGGGGCTCGCCGCCGGTGCTACGATTCGAGCCATGCGCCGCTGCGACCCCGGAATCGCCCCGGAGGAGCATCTTACGGCCGTTCTCGAAGCGCTGCGCTTCCGCGGCCGGTCCACATACAAGATCGAGCGCATTCCGGGAAAAGCCTGGCCGGAACTGCTGGCGACGCTCGACCGCGCTCATCTCACGCTGGAATTCGGGGCACGCTGCGCCGCCTCCCTGCCCGATGACGTGCTTTCCAGGATCGATCGCAATCTGGCCGGCAACACCGCCCGGCACGACCGGCTGATGGAAGAGCACGCCCGCCTTGCAGGCGCACTTTCCGGGCGGCGCATTGAGTACGTCGTGCTGAAAGGGATCTCCCAGTGGCCCCTCTACAACCACGACGATGGGCGCCGCCGGCCGCAATATGACATCGATATTTATGTACCGCCCGAGGGAATCGGCGCCGCCGCGCAGGCTCTCGGCGAACTCGGCTACGAACCCGTGAACGGCGCCGCTGATCCTGGCGCCGACCATCTGCCGACGATGATCCGCAAAACCGGGTGGACATGGAAGAACGACTACTACGATCCCGCAATGCCGCCCTCGCTCGAACTGCACTTCCGCTTCTGGAATCCGCAGAGGCTGGGAATGGATGCGGGAGACCTCGCGCAGTTCTGGAGCAGACGCGTTACCCAGCAGGTGCGGGGATTCGAATTTCCGGCTCTGGATCCCGTGGACGGCCTGACGTATTCGTCGCTGCATCTGCTCCGGCATCTTCTGAACGGGGACCTGCGGCTCCGTCACGTCTACGAGATCGCCTGCTTTCTGGAGCGCTCAGCGGATGACGACCGGTTCTGGTCCCGATGGCGTGAGAACGCCGTGCCGCAATGCCGGATCGCCGAAGGAATTGCGTTCCGGCTGGCCTGCGAATGGTTTCACTGCCGCCTGCACGGCGAGGCGGACACGGCCGCTGGGCAGTTGCCTCACAATGTGCGGCGCTGGTTCGCGGCTTTTGCGTTCTCTCCTCTGCGCGCGATCGACAAGCCGAACAAGAACGAGCTCTGGCTGCACCTGTCTCTCGTGCACGGCCGCCGCGACCGGCTCCGGATCGCCGCGCGCCGTCTGTTTCCCACTCACCGGTCGCGCGTAGTCCGCGACGCGCATGTTCCGGCCGCCAGGGCCGGCGCCTCGCTGGCCTGGAAGCGGATCCGCTATGAGGCATCCTTCCTGGCGCAGCGCTTCCTGTGCCACGTGCGCGCGGTGGCGCCCACGCTCC
>CAZXCO010000944.1:0-2060 GCA_964639095.1 uncultured Solibacteraceae bacterium | reverse complement strand
GCGTCAGGGCGTAAATAGCGAACGCGAGGTCGATTCTTGTCCCGTCAGCTCCGTAACGGCCGTCGGATCGAAATTCCTCGATCGACTTGCGAGCCATTGAATATGCCGATCTTTTGCTTGAATCGGCGAAAGCCAATCTTCGACGCTCTTCCGCGAAATGCTGATTGTCGAGTTTGTCACGAAGCTGTTTCAGGAAGTTTCTGGCGTCCGGATAGGTGTCGCCGCTCGCGTGAACAATTCGAACGTATGGATGAAGTCCGGTTTGCGAATCGCGATACTTTTCTTTTCTGTTCTTTCAACGAAAGTACATCTTTTCGCTCGCAATCAAGCCAGTGTGCTCTACGGATTTGCGACGCACTCCCATAAACTCCCTTTCGATTTCACAGAGCCGTTCCGAACGGCTTCATGCTCTTCTTCAGGACTGTTTTCGGATACTCACCAGTCCCGCAGATCATGAATGAACCGAAGTCCTTGTACCAGTCGCCATCGGGCGCCCACGGTTCGGTGTTGACCCAGCTTTGAAGCCTCTGCAGGTCATTGAGGGTAATCGCCCGTTCGGCAACTCGTTCCAGAATGTGCTCCCATAGCGGGCGAGGCAGATTAGCGAAGCGGATCTTCGGCAATCGCGGCTCTCCCGAAGATCGCTCGGATCAGATCTTCGCCGACTTCGCTCTTCCTGGCCGGATCGCTTTCCGACATAAACTTCTCGTAAGCCGTTGTGAGTTTGGCCCGGGCCGCCGCTTCGGCCTCGATTCCGCGTTCCGCAAGGGTCACCAGCGCCCGGCTCATCGTCACGTTGTGCTCTTTCGCCACACGCCGGACTTCACGCGCAAGCTGCGCCGGCATCGTCACACTCTGACGGACGGAGCGGGTTCTCGCTTTGACGGCAGGTTTGCGTCGAGTCTGCATAATTTCATTATAATCGATCTGCACCACCCTGGTGCACCTTGCACCTGCTCATCGCTCCCAACTTCGTATCGGTCGCATGTGCCCCGACAGCATGTCGTTGATTTCTCGTGGGACCAGTTGGTCAGGCTGTACCCCCGGCCTTAAATGGATGACACTGACTCTCATAACCGGCGCCAGCCGCTGCGCAATCACTTCCGTTGCGGACTGGCCGGCCGTATCGCCGTCCAGCATCAGCAAAGCCGCCCGAAATTGCCGATGCAGGAGCGCGGTTTGTGCATCCGATAAGCTCGATCCCATCAGGGCCACAACATTGCGGTGCCCGGCCTGCCATACCTTCGCTGCATCAAAAAAGCCCTCGACGATGACAACGGCATCATTCCCGGAGTGCCTGGCCCGGTGAAGCAGGAACAACTCCTGGCTCTTATGAAAACCCGGCGGAAAGCGATACTTCGGCTCCTCTCCCTGGATCGACCTTCCGGCATAGGCGACCAACTGGTATGCCTTGTTGTGTATCGGAATCACGACCCGCCCATGCATGATCCCCGGTCCGCTGTAGTATCCGATTCCCAAAGCTCTCGCGGTGGCCGGCGTTATGCCCCGGCTTTCAAGGTAAGGATGGAAGCGGTCCAGTCCGGTCAGTTGGAACCGGAGTGGAAGGTTCGTCTCGGGCCGGGTAGCGGGCTGCGCGCCCAGGCGCGCCATCCCGGCGCCGCCGAACCAATCGGTCAGTCTCGCCGCCGCTTCGCGGATGGAGCAGCGCTCGAGCCTTGCCACCAGGTCAAGCACGGTCCCGCCCAGTTCACCATCGCGCGCATGAATGCATGACTGCGACTGGCAGCACCAGACGTTGCGAGCGCTGTTAACCGAGAAACTGTTGCGGCTCTCGCGGGACGAGTGTTCCGGCAACGGACATTGCCCGCGCAATTCCCCGCCAGTCGCGTGCAGTTGCACGCCATAATGCGCCAGAACGCGGGCAATCGGAACCTGTTTGGCGGTTTCAAAATTGATCGGACGGGTGTTCATGGATTTCCCCCTCGTTTGCGGACGGCCGGGTGCAGCCGGAAAATCTCTTCGCGCAGAGCGTCTTCCCGCTCAGCCTGTCGCTTTCGTTCTTCCTCCAGTTGGAGCAGTCTCGCGATGAGACTGTCCCT
>CAZXCO010000943.1:0-4261 GCA_964639095.1 uncultured Solibacteraceae bacterium | reverse complement strand
AGTTGGGCATAATTCCCAGAATGCGTTTCGGCTGCTGCTTTGAAGCCGGCACGGCGGCGTCCGCGTTTGCCGTCGACGTGTTGCCGGGGTCAGCGGCCGCGAGAGAAGCGGCAGCCAGCAATCCGGGACCCACCGCCATCTGGAGTTGTTGTGCCCACAAGCCTGTTGAAAAACAGAAAAATACCAGAAAAACAAATTTACGCAATTCGTCCTCGCTGCTGTCGTTACGTCTTTAGCTGGATGGTTGCACGGTCCGGCGGGTTTCAGGAATTCCCGTATTGCCGCGCTTGTCAGGCCCCCGCAACGATATCTGCCCATGATAGTCGATCATGGTCCACTCAGCTCCCGCGGAGTTCCATCAGCAGGCCGTCCAGCGCGATCGTTTTCTGAATATTGCGCCGCAGCAGAGCCGTGATCTCGTCCACACTTTTCACGGCATGAATGATCCAGGCTCGCGAAACTTTCTGCGCCAGCGCGGCGAGGTCGGCGCGCAGATCGAAATTGCGGATGGCGGTCCCGCCCTCGCGCAGAATGGTGAGATCCCGCAGCAGATCGTAGAGCAGCTTGAGATACATTTCGAGCTTTTCGCTCCGGCTCCGCCCCAGGGCCTCGGAAACCGGCAGCCAGGATGCCCAGGAGGAAACGCCGGCGCCCGTTTTGAGGAGAGCCAGCATCGAGGCCCGGCGCTTCTGGTACAGCTCGATATCGAGAGTCGCCGCCACTCCAGGACTGCCGCCCGAAAGCGCGATCCGCCGCTCGGCATTGTCGAGCCCCCGAACCCGCGCAAACTCCTGCATCTCCGCGTTCGAGAGAGGCGAAAAATTCAGCACCACGCTGCGCGAACGGATAGTGGGCAGCAGATCGTACAGATTCTCCGCCGTGAGGATGAGGATCAGGTGTTCCGGCGGCTCTTCCAGCGTCTTCAGCAGCGAATTCGCCGCCTGCTCGCCTGCGCGATCGGCCTGATCGATCAGAAACACGCGCCGCGTTCCGTGCAGCGGCTTGTATTGCGCGCGCTCTTTCAGCAGCCGCATCTGCGGAATGCCGATCTGCCGCAGCGGTCCGTCCGGCGGGAACGTCAGAAAGTCCGGATGCGTGCCGAAAAACAAGGGATCGTCGTTGCGCTTGTCTGCCGGGAGCTTTTCGCGCGCGGCGATCAGATTCGAGTTTTCGGGAAGGCTGAGGTCGTCGCGTTCGATCTTTTCGGCTTCGCCGAGAAGCCGCGCCGCAAAGCGCCGCACCAGCGTGGCTTTACCGAGTCCTTCCAGGCCGGCGAAGAGCATTGTCTGAGGGATCCGTTCCCGCTTGATCATGCCTTCGAGCGTCGCCTGCACGTGCCGGTTTCCGAAAAAACCTTCAAACACCAAGAGCCTCCCGGATCCGGCGTTCGACCTCGGCAATGGACGCGCGGCCGTCGATGACGACGATGCGTCCGGGCTCCGCCTCGGCGAGCGCGAGGTATCCTTTCCGCACCCGCTCGTGAAACGCGGCGCTCTCCTCATCAATGCGCGACTCCGACATTCCGACCCGTTCATTCCGGCGCCGGGCGCGCATAAGGCTGGTCTCCAGATCGATGTCGATGAGAAGCGTCACGTCGGGCTTCAGGTTCTGGCAGGCGATGCGATCGAGATCGCGCAGCACGCCCGTATCAATGCCGCGGCCGCATCCCTGGTAGGCCATCGTCGAGTCGCTGAAACGGTCGCAAAGCACGATGCGGCCCTCTGCGAGCGCGGGCCGGATCACCTGCTCCACGTTCTGGGCGCGGCTTGCGAAGTAAAGCAGCAGTTCGGCGCGCGGCTGAATGTCCGCGCTGGCGGGATCGAGCAGGATTTTGCGGATCTGCGCGCCGATGGCGGTTCCGCCCGGCTCGACCGTCTCGACGACATCCTGCCCTCGGGCGCGCAGTTCGCGCGCCAGCAGGCGAAGTTGCGTGCTCTTGCCGCATCCGTCAATGCCTTCGAAAGTAATGAACCGGCCGCGTGGCATGGGAAACTCCGATTTTCGCAAACACTCTGCCAACGGCAGACCCGGCCGGTACGGCCGTTGCGAAACGGAGGCGCTTCACTGCAGCCAGCGGTCCACGCCCTCTGCCGGCGCCTGTGGAATTGCGCCGAAACGGCGCTCGCGCCGGCCATACTGTTCGATTGCCCGCCGCAGATCGGGCGGCCCGAAGTCCGGCCACATCCGGTTCGTGAAGATCAGCTCCGCATAGGCGCATTCCCAGAGCAGGAAATCGCTCAACCGCTGCTCGCCTCCGGTGCGAATCAGAATGTCGACCGGCCGCGACTCCCCGAGCAGTTCTTCGAAGCGCTCCCGCGTCAAGCGCTCGCCCGCGGCATGGTTCGTGGCGGTCAGAATGGCGTCGCGCGCCGAGTAGTCGATGGCGAGCCGGAGTTCCAGAACATGACCTTCCCTCGTCTCGCGTTCGGCGTCGTCGATCGATTTTCGCAGCGCTCCGGGTATCCGGTCCCGGCGTCCGATCACCCGCATGCGGACGCCTTTTTCGGCGCACTTCGCAGTCTCCCGGTCGAGGTAGCAGGCAAGCAGCGCCATCAGCGCATCGACTTCGCGCTCGGGGCGCTTCCAGTTGTCGGAAGAAAAAGCGTACACGGTCAGCACGCCGATCCCGCAGCCAGGCGCCGCCTCGACGATGTGGCGCAGCGCTTCTGCCCCGGCGCTGTGTCCCATGACCCGCGGCAAATCGCGCTGAGTAGCCCAGCGGCCATTTCCATCCATGATGATTGCGACGTGCAGGCTACTTTGTTTCATAAAGTAAAAAGGGAAATTTTTTTGCGATCAGCCCTGGCGCGTCGCCCGGATCAGCGCCTCCATATGCGTCAGGTAGTTCCCGAGCGCGTCGCGTCCTTTGCCGGTCAGCTTGTACTCGGTCCGCGGCAGACGGCCCTCGAATTTCTTTTCGCAGGCGATATAGCCCGCTTCCTCGAGTTTGCGCGCGTGGACGCTCAGGTTGCCGTCGGTCGTATCGAGAATCTTCTTCAGTTCCCGGAAGGTCAGGGTCTCGTTTACGGACAGCGCGCTGACGATCCCGAGACGCAGGCGTTCGTGAATAATTCTGTCGAGCGCGCGTGTGCCGGCGCCCGCGACAGGTAACGGTCCGGCTTTCCGGATCCGCGCGGCGGCGCTCGGGTGATTAGCCGCCATAACGCCTCGCGATCATCCATCCGAATACGATGTGAAACCCGCCGAAGCCGATCGCCAGAAGCACGTCGGCCAGATCCGGGGGCGCCAGCGCCGCGATTGATCCGAGCGCGAGAAACGACATTCCCATGACCGGCACGACACGCACCGAAAACGCGCCACCTGAGGTGATTCCCGCGCCATACAACAACAGCCACACGGCGGGCAGCAGGTGGCTGATGTTCTCGCGATAACAGACGAACGTCAGCAGCGCGCCGGCGAAGACCGGCGGAGCCACGCCCAGCACAAAACGCCGGAAAGGCCGGGAAAGCAGGGGGGTGCTGTTCTGTATTGCCTTGCGATACGAGAAGCCGATGCCGATCGCGAAGGCCAGGACAGCTTCCGCCATCCAGATGGCAAGCCAGGCGCGGGGGCTGGCGCTCAGGTGGGCGGCAAACGCCGCGAACAACGCCGTGGCGCCCATGAGCACGCCGCCTTTACCCGGAACCGCCGTGAACTGTCCGGCGCTCTCCATCGTGCTGCGTATGAAACGCAGATTGTCCATTGCCTGGTGATGCAAACCGATGGGTTCGGGAACTTCAGGACGGATAGACCGGACGGCCGCCATAGCCGGATTATAGAGCCCCGAAAGGCAGCTTTGCAATACAAAGTTTGTGCGGACAGGCCGCGGCGCCGCGTTGATCAGTACGGCGGACCGGCCGGTAACTCCGGATCCGTAATGATTCGTCCGGCCTTCGGGCCCCTGCGGATTCCTCGTCGGCATACTACCGTATAGTAGTAAATCGAGTGCGATAGTAGATGCCAAAACCCCGCTTTACTCGCCTGGAACTTCAGATTCTTGAGCCGCTCTGGGCCCAGGGGCGCGCCTCGATCCGGGAGATTCAGGAGTCGTTCCCGGAGCCACGGCCTGCGTACACGACGATCCAGACGACCGTTTACCGGCTGGAGGGCAAAAAGGCGCTGCGCCGCGTCCGGAAAATCGGCAACGCGGATATCTTTGAGCCGACGGTGACGAGAGAGGCGGCGCGCCATGGCGTCCTGGACGAAATACTGAGCTTCTTTGGCGGAAGTGCACAGCCGATGATGGCGCAGCTTGTCGACG
>CAZXCO010000942.1:0-4111 GCA_964639095.1 uncultured Solibacteraceae bacterium | reverse complement strand
CATTGCCCGTGAAATCACAAAAGAGGGAAAGACGCTGGTCCTGCGCGACAAGGACGGACGGCCGGAGTGGGCGGGGTCAATGGGCCGCCGGGCCAGTGCTTCCAGGCCGCAATGAACGGCGCATCGTGAGATGCCTCAACGACTCGCCGTTGTAAAGCCACTTCGATGGAATTCAGGCAGTTGCGCTCTTTTTGCTGCTATCGATTATTGCCCGTCGGCCTCTTCAGGCATTGGAGCCGCGGCGGGCGGCTTGCGGCTAAAAGTGCTGACTGTGTCCTGGGAGCGAAGCCCGGACACAAGACAGAAATGGCGGAGGAAGAGGGATTCGAACCCCCGAGAGCCTTTCGACTCTAACGGTTTTCAAGACCGGCGCCTTCAACCACTCGGCCATTCCTCCGTTTGTATTTTAACTGATTCCACCGATTTTACGCGTCGCAAGCGATACAGAGCACCGGCTTGGGTTAAGGCTATTTCGTACAGATGGCGGTGACGAAACGCCCGTCGGCGCTCGGGATCTCGCCTCTGACTTTCAGTCCCGCGTGACTGGTCAGCAGCCACCGGAAAGCCTCGCGAGTGAACCGGTAGCGGAAATTCAGAAAAATCCGCTCGCCGCGCTCGACGTGAACCTCGCGTCCGTTGACCTGAACGGTGAGGTCGCGCACCGGCTGAAACCGGCGCGTCCACAGGTGCAGGCCGGGATGACGATCGTCTTCGTTATCCACAAATCGGAGCTCGCCATCTTCCGGCGCAATGCCCGCGCCGGCGAGCGGTGCGAAAACGAAACGCTTCTGCGCCTCAGTGGGCTCCCCGTCGTTTTCCGTCGCGATGCGGGCGTCAAGGATCAGAATGTCGCCCTTGTGCAGGCACGCGGCCACATGGTTGATCTGGTCCAGCGGATCGAAACCTCCCAGCGTGTTGCCCACCATGAGGAACAACCGGGGCGCTTCGCTCACATCCGCCGCGAGAACCAGGTGCACCGGACTCGAAATGTCCGCTTTCAGACCCAGAACCTCGCAATCGTCGTCTTCGGCCCCGGCACAGGCAGTCTCGAGCAGGGTCTGGCTCGAATCCACCGGGAAATACTTCACCTCGCGCCCGGCCTCGCGGAGCGCCTTCAGAATGATGCGATCCTTCAATCCCTCGCCGGCCCCGAAACTGATCACGGGCACGCGGTCGCCGAACGGTTTGGTCAACTCCGAAGCCTTGGACGCCAGCGCGTCCCAGGTCTGCCGCAGGCTCTCGTGCGAACTCTCCGACTGTTCCTTCCAGGCGCGCACGGAGTATGGCGTCCAGTAAAAGAATTTCTCCGGAAGATCGCGGGCTTCAATCGCCTCGGTGAACTCTTCGGCGATTTCCCCCTCGGTGAGCAGAACCTCTATATTCATTCTCACCAGCTTACTCCGTGTGAAATTATTCGGCCCGGAGTGCGGGGGCAGGAGAGAAGACGGGCCCGGAAGCATTAGAATCAAGGCGTCGGCATCGAGGCCAGTGGATTTCACAGGATTCAGACCAGCCCGCCTCGCGTGGGCGACGGCGGGCGCTGCGGTCTTCACAATGCTGACCATCGCTGCCCCGCGGCTTCCCGGCGCAGTCCCGCTCTCCATCACCGGCAAGGTGGTGGACGAAAACGGCGCGCCGGTACGGGAGGCGGTGATCGCGGTCACGCCGCCCGGCGCCCCTCCGATCCAGACGACATCGGACGCCACCGGTCTGTTTCACCTCGAAATCCCGGCTCCCGGCGATTACCCGGTGCAGGCCCAGCGGGAAGGTTTTTTCGTCTTCTCCAACCAGAACGTCCGGCTTGATGAGGGGAGTCCGCTCGAAATCCGGATGAGTCATCTGAAAGAACTGGCGGAATCGGTGGATGTCCACTATTCCCCGCCCGTGATCGATCCGGAGCAGACCAGCGACACGAAACGGCTGAACAGCCAGGAAATTCTCAACATCCCCTATCCGGCATCGCAGGATTACCGGAATGCCCTGCCCCTGATGACGGGCGCGGTCCTCGACAACGCGGGCCAGATCCACCTCAACGGCGGCGAGACCCGCCAGGCCAATTACCGCCTGAACGGATTCGACATTTCGGATCCCGCCACGGGCGATCTCGCGGCCAGGCTGAACGTGGATACGATCCAGACGCTCGAATGGGACGCCAGCCGCTTCTCCCCCGAGGAAGGCAAAGGATCGACGGGAACCCTCAATATCCGGACCGAGATGGGGGACAATCGCTGGCGCTTCGGCGGGACCAACTTCGTCCCCGGCTTCGGATCACAGGACGGGCTTCATCTCGATCACTGGTCGCCGCGCCTGAAGTTTTCAGGCCCGATCCGCAAGAGCCGTGCGTGGTTTCACAATTCGCTGGAGGCCTACTACACGGTCACAACCATATCAGGACTGCCGAAGGGACAGGACCAGGCGCGCAGCGTGAGCGGCAGCGACCTGACTCGTCTGCAGTGGAACATCACAAACGCGCACATCCTCACGGCCAGCTTCCTGGCCAATATCAGCAACGATTCGCGTTTCGGACTCAGTTTTCTGAGCCCGGCGGAGACCACGCTGAACCGGCGGTCGGCGCTGTTTCTCGGATCGATCAAAGACCAGTGGTCGGTCGGCGGCGGTCTCGTGCAATTCGGGTTTGCGGACAGCAGCACCTATCTGCGCTCGTCGCCGCAGGGGAGCCAGGCTTATGTGCAGACTCCGTTCGGCGCGAGCGGGAATTTCTATTCGGACCAGACGAGATACACGGGGCGTCAGGAGTGGCTCGTGCACGGGTTTCTCGCGCCCATGCACGGCTGGGGCTCACACCAGATCGAGATCGGCTCCGATGTGGAACGAAGCAATCTGGATCAGGAAATCGACCGGCACCAGTTCACGACTGTGCGGCTCGACAATTCGCCGGTCCGGGTCGTCCAGTTCCTGGGGAGCCCGCGGCAATTTCGCCACAACATCGAGGTTTACGGATACGCGCTGGACCGCTGGACTCCCATCGACACTCTCGTGATCGAAGGCGGATTCCGCACTCAGTGGGACGAATACACGGGTGGCGCGCCGCCGGCGCCGCGGCTGGCCCTGGCGTGGACTCCCAAATGGTCGGGTGGCGCCAGGTTTTCGGCCGGCTGGGGCATCTTTTACGATGCCGTGACGTTGAACATGCTCGCGCTCAGCCAGGAGCAGACGAGCATCAGCACGTTCTACGGCCCCTCAGGGGAGCCGCTGGGGCTGCCGGTCGAAACGCAGTTCGCCCTCAAGCCGCAGGACTTTCGGCTGCCGCGCTATGCCATGACCAGTTTCTCGGCTGAACGAAAACTGATCGCGGGAATTTACGGGAAGGTCAACCTGATCTCGCGCAACGGAAGCCGAGGCTTTGCTTTCGTCGACGATATAGCGAGTCCGGTTCTGAATCTCTACGTGCTCGACAATTTCCGCCGCGACCACTCTCGCGCGGCGGAGTTCGCCGTGCGGAGGACTTATCTCTCGAAGTACCAGTGGTTCGTCAGCTATACACGGTCAGCCGCGCACGCCAACGCAATCATCAACTATTCGATCGATAATCCCATCCTGACTCCGCAGGCCGCCGGTCCTCTGCCATGGGACACGCCGAACCGGTTTCTGGCGTGGGGCTGGGCGCCGGTCGAAAAGAAATGGTTTCCGCATTTCCTGCAGAGAATCGTCGGCGACACGGATTTGCAGGTGCTGATGGATTTTCGCACCGGTTTCCCGTTCAACGTGGTCACCGAAACGGGGAATGTGGTGGGTCCGCCCGCGGATCGCAGGTTTCCCGACTATGCCACGCTGAACATCGGAATCGAGCGGCGCTTCCCTTTCCGGGGTTATCTCTGGGCATTCCGCGTGAGTGCGGTCAACGCGCTGAACCGGCCGAATCCGAACGTGGTCAACAACGACGTGGATTCGCCGGAGTTCCTGACTTACGGACAGGGGCAGGCACGCGCCGTCAACGTGCGGCTGCGCTTTCTCGGCAGGAAGTGAACTCTCCGCAATGCTACGGCTTCAGATGCCGCGCGAGAAAGTCGTCAGCCGCATGGTAAGCGGCCAGCCAGTCGGCATGCACGAGAAAATCGTGGACCTCATCCGGCAGAATCATTTGCTCGAA
>CAZXCO010000941.1:0-2507 GCA_964639095.1 uncultured Solibacteraceae bacterium | reverse complement strand
GTCAGGGCGCCGGCAATCGCGATGGCCATTTCCATGGCAAACCGGCGAGCATTTCGGGAGCCATCGACCAAGTCCAATGAAATCAGGCGCCCGCATCTCCGGCGAGTGGCTGTTTTCAACCACCGGAGCGCGGAATGAGCCAGTAGTCACGGGGATAGAGTTTGTAAACGTGCTCATCCTCGCGGGCCTGAACATCGGCATCCATGGCCTTGAATTGTTTGTCGTTGCCGATGATGAAATAGACCGCGCCAGGGACATCCCTGGCTTTGGGGCCATAGCCGGGAAGCATTTTGCCGTAGACCGCATCCACGCGACGCATGACCTCGGCGGCAACTTGAGGCTCCTTCCGGAGCATCAGCATCGCTTCGCGAAATCGACGGACTTTGGCCGGCGTCACATCGTCGGCGAGATCGTTGGCGATGGCTTCGGCGCGGGATTCGTAGCTCCCCGCAGCGTACGAATCCTGAAATGCGAGCGCCACCATGTAGTCGAGAAGTTTGGGGTCGCGCGGACCTTTCTTTACAACATCGATGGCGAAATGCAGAGTCTGCGGAATTTCGGGCATGCGCTCGGCATAGTAGCCCGCATAGCCATCGTGCGTGTTCCCGCGGAGGCCGTTGCTGTAGGCCAGACCGGCGCTGATGGTTTTGGTGAAGATGCCGTGTGCGCCATAGCCGGCGAAGAGGCGGGAAGCGAGGTAATCGAGCTGCGCATTGCGGCCCGTATCGTCGTAGGAGGCTGACGGCAGAATCGTCGCCATGACACCGCCGGTGAGGTTGGAGTCATAGAGGCCCACAAAGCGCGGAGGCGCGGAGTCCCCCTGATGATCGCGCAGGCGCTGATCGATGCGGCGAACAGCATCGTACGTCGCAGGCGCGGGACGCCCTGACGCAAGGCCGGCGGTGAGGGCCCGGAGCGAAGCCTGCAACTGATCGAGGCTGGCGGTCGAGCCGACAATCCAGAGGCGGGCGTTGCCGGTTGTGAGAAGACCCGCGCGGAGGGCGTTCAGACGGGCGAGTGTCTTCTCCGGCGTTACCAGAATGTCGCGGCTGATCTGATTGCAGATCTCGCGCCAGTCCTGGGCGAGGCTCGCGTCGGGAATACCGGAGAGGAGCTGCGCGAGGTCAACTGCAAGGTCCTTCATTGCGCCGGGGTCGGTCTTCAGCCGGTCGAGCAGCGCCGTCATCTGCGCCCGGGTGCTCGCCTCTCCGCCCAGCGAGGCGACGCGGGCGGCGAAGGCGGAGCGGCCGGAACCGACGTCTTCCAGCATCCAGCGAAGGCGATCGGCGTTGTACGCCCGGGTCAGGAAAGAGGAGGTCGTGAGGTAGAGGGGGTTTGTCTGTTTCCAGTACGCGAGCACGGGATTCATGACCCAGCTCTCCTCGGACCCCTGCATGGTGGTGCGCAGACGAGCGACCGACTGCTCAACAAGATCGCGAATGCGCGGGAGATTTTCGGGCCGCCAGTCAGGATGCTCAAGCACGAGCTGCATCCACTCGATGGCGCGGCGGCTCTCGGCGAGATCGTTCCCGGCGCCCCGGACCGTCAACTCCACCCGGCCGGAGCGGAGGCTGGTGTTGAAGGACGCGCGGAGATCGAGGATCTGCTTCCGCAGAAGCTCCTCCATCTGCTCGTAAGGGATCGGTTTGCCATTTTCGATGACCCCGGTTTCGGTGAGGAGCTCGGGGAGAAGGGAGACCAGCACCAGATCGTCCTGAGGGACGGAATCGAGGCGCAGGGCGATTCCGGCCGTCGCACTCGTCATGTTGTCGAAAAACGAAGAGACGACGGGGATGCCGTTCGGCAGTTTCGATTGTTTGTATTCGAGCTGGTCATCGAGCGTGAGCGGCGGGTCGTCGAGGAACCTGCGGGCCGGCGCGGTGTTGGCAATGTCGTCGAGGCGGACGCCTTCGGCGTCATAGTCCTTCTGGTAGCGCCGGATGGCGTCCTGCTCGCCGGAGATCTTGTATTTCGCTTCGAGCAGCTTCGCTTCCGCGGCAGCGCGGTCGATGCTTTCCTGCTGATTCTTCTTCAGCAGCGCGGCGCTCGGTCTGGCGGCGATGCCGTACGGTTGGGAATCGGTGAGATGCCAGCGGGGCAGCAGATCGCGCCAGATATTCGTGCCGCTGTTCAACAGTTTTTCGAGAGCTTCGATATCCGGCTTCTGGGTGACGGAGAGGCGAAAAGTCTTGCCGCCGCTGCGCGCGGCGTCGCGGTTGAGGTGATAGAGCTGCTCCATCCAGGCGGAGCCTCCGTTGCGGAGGCCGAATCCGGGGGGCGAATTCACGAGCTTGCTGAGCTGTCGCTTCTGGTCCACGAGCCGCGCCCGCACGAGAGAGTTGAAGTCCGCGAGTTCCGCGGAGCCGTCGGGCAGAGCGGCGATACGGGCCAGTTCGGCCGTCACGAGTGTGCGAACGTCCTTTACTTTCTGTTCCGTAAGACTGGCGGCGGCGACCTGATCGAAGCCGATCAGGACGGGGTAGCCCTGGTCTTCACTCAGATAACCG
>CAZXCO010000940.1:0-3556 GCA_964639095.1 uncultured Solibacteraceae bacterium | reverse complement strand
TGAGTTCGATCATCCGGTCTGGCCCACTTCGATCATCTAATTTGGCCCACCCTGGAAGTTAAAGATTGCCACATTTGAAGCCTCGGGAGAGGATTCGAATGGAGCTTTTCTCCGCGCGCGGCGCGCGCTGCGGCTGTGATCGTCAGTGCTTCTTCCTTTTCTCCATGGTTCGGCGGAATCGGAAGGATTCCGTCCCGGTTGCGATGATGTGAGCGCGGTCTGTGATCCGGTCCAGCAGGGCTTTGCAGAGTCGCGGATTCGGGAATACCGTTGTCCATTCCGAGAACGGCAGGTTGGTGGTGACGATCAGCGCCGCCTTCTCGGCGCGATCCGAGATCACCTGAAACAGGAACTCGGCTCCGATGTCGGCGAGCGGGACATAGCCGACTTCATCGAGGGCGATCAGTTCATACTTCATCCAGCGCGCCATCACGCGGCGCACCTGATTGTTCTGCTTCGCCTCGACCAGTTCATTGACCAGCGCCGCTGTCGTTGTGAAGCGAACGCGCCTTTTCTGACGGCAGGCGGCCAGACAGAGCCCTGTTGCCAGATGACTCTTGCCGGTGCCGCATTCTCCGATCAGCACCACCGGTTCGCTGCGTTCGATGTAGCCGCCCTCAGCCAGTTCCCGGATTTTGGCGGCCGGGATCTGAGGCGCCTGCGCGAAGTCGAACTCTTCGAGTGTTTTGATTCGTGGTAACTGCGCATCGCGGATGCGATTAGCAATGGCGTGCCGGTCACGCTCCTCGCATTCCAGCGCCAGCAGGGCTTCCAGGTACCGGATGTGGGTGTGATTTTCCTTCACCGCTTGTTCGGCCAGTGAGATGAAGTTGGCCGCTATCGCGGGCGTGCGAACCGACTTGCAATACTGCCGGATGCTGGCATGTTCGAGTGACTGGTTCTGGTTCTTCACTGGATGCCTCCTTCGATGGGAAGAGTTGCCAGCAGCAGATCGTACTCATCCATCACAGGCTGCTCTCGTTCAAACTGAGCCAGTTCTTCCGAGAGTGCGATCTCGTGTCGCCTTCTTTGCTCCGCATCCGGCATGTTCAGAATGTGCAGCACGGCGGCGCAGTCGGTGACGCCGAGGCGCAGCGCTTCCTCCACCGCCGTGATCAGATGATCCCAGCCCGAGGCGAGCCCGGCGCGCACGAGCGCGATCATCTCTCTGGTGCCGGCTCCCTTGCCGTGGCGCTCGTCGAGCTTCTTCCAGATCCGGTCGAGACAGTCCGGCCACCGTCCCGCCTGCCTCCATTGCTCCAGAGGTGTCGACCCCGCCATCGCTCCCGGTTTCTGTTCCAGCACGTCGAGATAATGCTCCAGATCGAGGATCTGAAATCCCCGGCCATAGCAGCGCTGATGCCGGGCGACGCGCTTGCCGTCGTGCTCGATCTCGATGTGGGAAGGCCAGACCCGCGCGGTGACTCGAAATCCCGGCCATAACGGGACCGAGTACCAGTTGGCCTTCACCTTCACTCGCCGCCTGCCGTCCACAACCAGTGGGTAAAGGATCTCGTCAATCGGAAAGCCCTCTTCCGCCAGGGCCAGCAGATGTCTTCGTTCGTCGGTAGCGGCTTCGTTCACCGTCATCTTCCTGCCGCCGATGCTTCGTTCACGGCTCGCCAGACAGCCCGCCAGAAGCCGCTCATTCAACGCCGCCAGATCGTTCGCCTCGGGAACCGGCACCAGCCAGTTGCGCCGGTAGCGGCCCACTTCGTTTTCCACTCCGCCTTTTTCGTTGCCGCTGGCCGGATTACAGTACTCGCTGGTGAATCCCCAGTGCGAGCGGAACGCGATCACTCGGCTGGTCTCCTCGCGCCGGTAGCCTCGCAGGATCTTCTTCACCGCCAGCGTCAGGTTGTCGTAGCGCAGTGTGCGGAACACGCCGCCGAAATATGCGAATGCGTGTTCATGGCCTTCGAGAAAAGCCTGCTGCGTCGCATTCGTATAGGCTCGATGAAAGGCGTCTCCGGAGAACATGCTGCGCATGGTGAAGAATTGCAGCACGGCCCGCTCCCCGCCGAGTTTCGCCGTCGCTTCAAACCAGTCCACCTGCGCTTCCTTGCCCGGCGCGTAGCTCTGCGGGATGAACACCTCCCGGCCGCCCAGGCCGAGCTCCCGTTTCCGCGCCGCCACATACCGCCTCACGGTCGGCTCGCCGATGGGATGTTCCGGGTGCTCTTCCGCCAGCCGCGTATAGATCCGATGCGCCGTGTGCCGCTGTTTGCGCGGCGCGTCCTGATCCTCGGTCAGAATCCGGTTGATGTGCTCTTTCAGCGGTCCCAGCCGGGGCTGCTCCCGGGTGACCTTCTTTCTCTCGGGCGGGATCGCGCTGGCGATTGCCTGCCGCACCATCCTGCGGTGCACGCCATGCTTCTTAGCCAGCCCTTTGATCGTCTCTCCGGCCGCATACCCTCGCCGGATCTCTTCGAATAGCTCCACTTTCTGCCTCCTGTCCATCCCCGGAATGGTTTCATTCCGGTCTGTCCAGGGTGGGCCAATTCAGACGATCAAAGTGGGCCAATTTAGATGAGCGAACTCACGCAGACTGCCTCAAAAGCGGTTAATCATCCGTCTGCACTCACGGGCCTTTTCAAAGATGTAGTCGTAAGAGACGATCTGAACTGATGGGATGCCGGGGCGGGAGCTCTCCCATAGGTAACGGCAGTTCGGTTGACCACGGCCAATCACCAAAACCAGGCAGGGCTCGTAAGGAGCCGTCCCTAGGCGATCGCTGACCCGCTTCCGATTTGAGGGAAGGCAGAAAAAGTCGCGATAAGCAAGAAGCTCAGCGATGCCTCGTGCAGCTTGGGCGGAAGGCCGTTCAGTTTGTCCATGTAGCACAGTTACCGGGTGTCGTGACATCTTGAGCTCGATTAGATCCCACAACTTGGCGCCTTGGAGGCGCGCCATGATATCAGGAATGAGGCGTTCCCCACGATTATCGATCAGGCACACGTGTGGTCTGAGGTCACAATAGCGTTCGTCGAAGGCGAATAACAACTCCATATGATTCTGGAGGAACGCTTGAATATCTCGCTCTTTCGTGTTATGCGAATTCAGAAGCTCTTCAAACGCAATCAGCAGTTGGGACTTTGGAAGCGTGCTCGTTGCTGTCGCAGGCAACGCCTCGTCAACATTGCCGGTGTCTATGCCTGATGCAAAGTAGGTGCCGTGTTCCGCGATTGGGGCAACGGAGATGTGACCTTCGCGGGCGACAAGGTAGTAGCTGCTTGGCGTATTCATGAGATCCACGAGAAACTCCGTAACACGACGCTCGCCTGATCCGCAGACTACGCTGTCGGGCGTGACGAAGTGAAAATTTGGACAGTGCCGAAGAGGAATGTCCAACATGCGGTGGCACAGAATGGTTGCGAACTCGGAAAGGCTCTTGTGGTTGCCGAGGACATCGTCAGGAATATTAGTAAACACGCAATAGTCTTCGGCGCTTGGCAGAAGTGACCCACATCTGCTTTTCAAAAATGACCCAGTGAGCAGGTAGCTGAGGGGCCGGAAGGCCGAGGCATCGTTCGGGGTTTCGGGATAGAGTGATGGT
>CAZXCO010000939.1:0-3062 GCA_964639095.1 uncultured Solibacteraceae bacterium | reverse complement strand
CCATCGTGGAAGTGACCCAGGCGCAGCTCAATCTGACTCAGGCGCAGATCGAAAAGGTCTCCGCGACCTACGATTACCAGATCGCTTACGCCCAGCTCCAGTACACCGTAGGCGCGCTGCGCTGACAGGACGTCTTCCGTCGGGCCTCAAAACCGGTTATTGGGAAACTGCGGCTCGCCCGGCGCGGTCAATGGCACGCGCGGCGTTCCGCCCGGCTCGCCTGATACCGGCGGCGCCGGCGGCGGGGGCACGTTCAGAACAGGCGGACCATACAAATCGCCGTTGGGATGTAACGGAGCATAATTGGGCACGTATCCGGGCGAATAGTAGGGCCATCCGAACGGTCCTGCAATGGCGCCGGATGCGGAAAGATACGTGTAGGAAGCAGCCCACGGATCCCACCACCAGCGTGCACCCTGCAAGCCGGCCGGCTTTCCGGGATACATCCGGACCCATGCAGCGCTCTCGGCGCTGAGTTCCTGCGAGCGCACGCCGCTCCAGAGAAACAGCGCGGAACGGCGCGACGGGTCGATGCGGACTTCGCGAAAGCCGCGGCGCCTCACCCCGAAGCCCTGTGTGACCAGGATCTCCCTGCCGTCGTTGCGGAATTGCGCCTCGCCGGAATAGACTGCCGCAACGCCCCGCGTCTCGTCGAAATCGTAAAGTCCCTGCTTTTGCAACACCCCTTTGAGGCCCTTCTGCTCCAGCGCAATGCGCCCCTTCGGGTCCAGAACCTCGACCAGCGCCTCACCTTTGGTGAGCCGAAAGAGGATCTCCGGCGCCCGTGTTTCCAGCATCACTTTGCTCCGGGCCCCGACGCGGAGAAAGCTTCCCGGTGTCAACAGCAGTTCCGCCATGCCATTGCCGGTCTCGAGCGTTTCTCCGGTTCCGAGCGTGATTTGTCCGGCGCGAATGGGGGCCACGGCCACTCCGTTAATGCGGACGTCGCCGGTCATGAAATTCAACAACCCGGGAGGAGGCTCGAGGAGAGGAGAGACAGCCGCCGGCGCGGCGGCCGCCAGCAAAGCGGCGAAATAAAGCGTTTTCCCGCCGAACCGCATATACACCCCGGACGACCCTAGTGTAAATCGCACCGCTTCCCGCGGCCATACGGCGGGAACACCAATTTTCCACGCCACGCGGGCTGTTCTCTCCGTCCAAAATCCCCTGTGTACTGTATGGGAAATCGCACTGGGCGGCCGTATTCTCAGATAAAGTCACCCCGAACAGCCATGCCAGACATCAGACCGGTTGAGCCCGGCGTCCTGGACTTTCTTCGCCGTACCGACACCTGCACGGTTTCGAACGCCATCGAAACCTTCAACGTAAGAATGCGCAACGAAGGCTTCATTCAGGCCGGCGTCGAATGCATGTTCCCCGATCTGCCTCCAGTCGCGGGCTATGCCGTCACGGCGCGCATCCGGACCACGGCGCCGCCCATCTCGAACCTCTGCTACTACCAGAACATCGAGTGGTGGAAATACGTGGCCGGCATGCCCGGGCCGAAGATCCTTGTCGTGGCGGATATGGACCCGGCGCCCGGAGTGGGAGCCTTCTTCGGCGAGATCCATGCGGAGATATCGAAGGCCCTGGGTTGCGTGGCGTATGTCAGTAACGGCACGGTACGGGATCTGCCCGCTCTCCGGGCCGCAGGCTTCCAGTGCTTTTCCGGAAGCGCCAGCGTCTCGCATTCCTACGCGCACGTTGTCCAAATGGGAGAGCCCGTGGAAATCGGAGGCCTGGAAATCCGCCCGGGGGATCTGCTGCATGCCGATTGTCACGGCGTGCAGGCGGTACCTGTGGAGATAGCGGGCGAGCTGCCGCGGGCGGTTTCCGAAATCATCGCCCACGAAGGCGAGTTGATCCGCCTGTGCCGGCAACCCGATTTCTCGATCGAAAAGCTGGCGGCCGCGCTGCGCAGCAACGGCGATCAGAACGCGGTCAGGAAATGAGCCCTTTCCTCACCGCATAGAGAATCAATTCCGCGAGATTGTGGAGATGCAGTTTCTGGAAGATGTTGTTGCGATGCGTCTCCACAGTCGCGACGGAGATGAACAGCAGGTCCGCGATTTCCCGGTTGTTCTTCCCTGAAGCCAGCAACTGAAGAATCTCCTTCTCGCGCGGGCTCAGCAGGTCGTAACTGTCCTCGATGCCCCGGCGCCTCGCCTCGAGCACATACTCTTCGACCAGCAGTTTCGTAATGCTGGGGCTGAAGTAGGCATTGCCCGCCGCCACGGCGCGGATTGCGGCAAGCACGTCGGCTTCCGGCGACGCTTTCAATAGATATCCGCGGGCGCCCGCCTTCAACGCCCGCAAGACGTAGGCCTCGTCGGAATGCATGCTCAGCATGATGATGCGCGCGCCGGGAGCCTTCTGCGAAATGCTCTGCGCCGCGTCGGGACCACTGAGCCGGGGCATCCCGACATCGAGCAGGATGACCTCCGGCTTATGCTGGACCGCGAGGTCGATCGCCTGATAGCCATCCGCCGCCTCCGCCACCACCTGGAACTCGCCGTCGCGCTCCAGCAACGCCCGCAGGCCGCTCCGGACCAGCGGATGATCGTCGGCGATCATGATGCGTATGGGAGAACTCATTCCCAGAACTTCAGCATACAAATCCGGCAGGATCGCTTGCCGTCCTCACTGGTAAAAGTCGGGCGACTTCTTCAGCGTCTCGAAGGTGGCGAGATCGTGCTCGATCCAGAGCCGGGCGCCCGTCTGCCGGATGAAAGCCTCGATCTTCTCTCTCGTCGCAGCGGTCTCGTTCTTGTCGTAATCGAAGGTCGGGAAGCGGTGCATGGTCAATTCCTGCGGCAGATGATATAGATCGCCCGCGATCAGGATCGGTCCCGACTCCTTCAACCGGAGAAACAGAACCTGATGGCCCGGCGTGTGACCCGGAGCATACTTGATAATCGCGGTGCCATCGCCGAATACGTCGTAATCTTTTTCCGTAAGAATCTTCGTCCGGCTGTCCTTCAGCTTGTCGTAGAAGCGGGTTTGAACGGGGCCGGACCGGCCCCCTCTGCCCGCCGGCGCGGGCTGCGCGAACATCGCATCCC
>CAZXCO010000938.1:0-8254 GCA_964639095.1 uncultured Solibacteraceae bacterium | reverse complement strand
AAGCTGCGGGCGGACTTCGGTTTCGAAGCCTTCATCCTTTCTGCTTCCGATGTCGAAGCGCTCCCTCCGGCGCAACTCAGTTTCACCCCATCGGAGAAAGCAGGCGACGAGGAATCGTTTGATCTGCTGGTCGATCGTCTCGGCATGCGCCTGGGATTTACTGAAGTCAATCGTGTCCGTGTACGGGAGAGTTATCTGCCGGAACAGGCAGTGGAGTTCCGTCCTGTCACAGCGCTGACTACGCTTGCAAGCGCGGAATGGCCTGATTATCGCGTGAGACCCGTCCGATTGATCGACCCGCCGATGCCCATCCAGGTCTCCATCCTGATTCCAGGCGGATCACCTGTGCAGTTTTTCATTGGAGAACGGAAACACCGCATCGTCCGCTCCGAAGGGCCGGAGCGCCTGACAGCCGAATGGTGGCGCGATCAAGGCTCGCGCTGGAAAACACGCGACTACTACCGCATTGAAGACGACAACGGATTCCGCTTCTGGATTTTCCGTGATTTATCCGAACACTGGTTTTTGCACGGGCATTTCGCCTGATTGCCATGCTGTATGCCGAGCTGCAGGTATCGTCCAATTTCAGCTTCCTGCGGGGAGCATCGCACCCCCAGGAACTGGTGAATGCGGCCAATGAATACAGGCATCACGCGATTGCCCTCACTGACCGGAACACACTCTCCGGCATCGTGCTGGCGCACTCCACACTGAAAAAGGCAAAAGAGCTCCACACCCGCTTTGTTGTGGGCTGCCGCCTCGATCTGACAAACGGGGAAAGCATTCTTTGTTATCCATCGAATCGCAAAGCCTATGGAAATCTCACGCGGCTCCTGACTCTGGGGCGACGCCGGGCGGACAAAGGAGAGTGCTTTCTTGAACTCGCCGATGTCGCCGATTATGCGGAAGGTCAGAACTTCATCCTTCCGTTCCCGCAGGTCCTCACGGAATCCGCGAGGGCGCACATGCAACGCTGTACCGATCTGTTCCGGGGAAATATCCACCTTGCGCTAACACATTCCTGCCGGGGGGACGACAAACAATGGATTCGCGCTGTGGCCGGGTTCGCACGGTCTTTGGCTATCCCCACCGTTGTTACGAATGATGTTCTCTATCACGAGCCGGGAAGAAAAATGCTTCAGGATGTCGTAACCTGCATCCGGGAGCACTGCACTCTGGCGGAAGCGGGATTTCGCCTGACGGCTAATGCCGAGCGTCACCTGAAGACCCCTCAGGTGATGGCCCGGCTCTTTGCCGAGTGGCCGGAGGCGCTGGAGGCAACGGTCGAAATTGCGGATCGATGCCGTTTCTCACTCGATGAACTTCGCTACGAATATCCCGAAGAGATCATCACACCGGGCATGACGGCGTTTGAAGACCTGAAAGCCCGCGCATTCGCCGGAGCAAAGATTCGCTATCCGGATGGCGTTCCGGAAGCGTTCGAAAGGCAGATCCATCACGAACTGAAGCTGATCGAAGAGCGCGAATATGCGCCGTACTTTCTCACGGTCCATGAGATTGTAAAGTTCGCGAAGGCGCGGAAGATTCTGTGCCAGGGCCGCGGATCGGCCGCGAATTCCGTCATCTGCTACTGCCTGGGAATCACCGAAGCAGACCCGGTAAAATGCGGGCTGCTCTTTGAGAGATTCATTTCATCCGCTCGCAATGAGCCTCCCGACATTGATGTCGATTTCGAGCATGAGCGGCGGGAAGAGGTGATCCAGCACATCTACGAAAATTATGGGCGCGACCGCGCCGGATTGACTGCCACCGTGGTGCACTATCGCAAGCGTCGCGTACTCCGGGAAGTCGGCAAGGTGCTGGAATTATCCGGCAACGAGTCACCGGAGCGCAGGGAGCTTGCGGTGCACCTGATGAATCAACTGGTTGGATTTCCGCGCCATCTTTCGCAGCATGTCGGCGGATTCGTCATTGCACGCGGCCGTCTGGATGAACTGGTCCCTGTCGAGAACGCGAGGATGAAGGACCGCACCGTCATTCAGTGGGAAAAGGACGATATCGATGAACTGGGCATGATGAAGGTGGATGTTCTTGGTCTGGGGATGCTTACTGCAGTTCGAAGAGCTTTCGATCTTCTGAAACATCACTATAGGCAGGAACTCACGCTTGCCACAATCCCGCAGGAGGATCCTGGCGTGTACTCAATGCTTCAGAATGCGGATTCCATCGGGGTCTTTCAGGTGGAATCCCGCGCACAGCAGAGTATGCTGCCCCGGCTCAAGCCGAAGACATTTTACGATCTGGTGATTGAAGTCGCGATCGTCCGTCCCGGCCCGATTCAGGGAGACATGGTGCATCCCTACCTGAAGCGCCGCCAGGGGAAAGAGCCGGTGAAGCATCCGAGTCCTGAACTGGAAGCCGTATTGGGCAAGACTCTGGGGGTCCCGCTTTTCCAGGAACAGGCGATGCAAATCGCAATCATTGGAGCCAGCTTCACTCCTGACGAAGCCGACGCGTTGCGGCGATCATTGGCGACGTTCCGTCACGTGGGTACGATTGCATCACTTGAAAAGCGATTTCTGGAAGGGATGCGGAGCAACGGCTATCCCGAAGACTTCGCCGAGCGCTGCTTCAACCAGATCAAAGGATTCGGAACATATGGGTTCCCCGAAGCGCACGCCATTTCGTTCGCCAATCTGGTGTATGTCTCTGCGTGGATCAAATACCACTACCCCGATGTGTTTTGCGCAGCGCTCCTGAACAGCCAGCCAATGGGGTTTTACGCTCCGGCTCAACTGGTGCGGGATGCCGGCGAACACGGCGTGGAAATCCGTCCCATGGATGTTAACTGCAGCGACTGGGATACGACGCTGGAGCCAGCCGGGGATCTTTCTCTTCACGCCGTTCGCCTGGGATTGCATATGGTTGCGGGTCTGCCGGAAAAGGAGGCGCGGGCAATTGTTGCAGCGCGAGGCGCCGGGTATCACTCGCCCGCCGAAATCGCAAGACGAGCCGGATGCAGCCGCCGTGCGCTGGATCGGCTGGCACAAGCCGATGCATTCTCTTCCATGAGCATTGGACGCCGGCAGGCCTTATGGAAAACCAGCACGCTGGATGGAAAGCTTCCACCGCTGTTTGCGGCGGCGGATCTCTTCGAGGATCCGGAAGTGGAATTACCCGCCGTAACGCCAGGCCAGGAGGTCCTGGCGGATTACGTTGCCGCAGGACTCTCTCTGCGGGCACATCCACTGTCTTTCCTGCGTTCCCGCTTGAAGGCGGCGCGGGTTATTACAGTGGCGGAACTGAAGAACACACCTGACGGGAAGAGCGTTCTCGTTGCGGGACTGGTGTTGTTCCGTCAACATCCCCAGACTGCGAAGGAGACGATATTCCTGACGATCGAAGACGAAACCGGAGCCGCCAACCTGATCGCCTGGAAGCACGTGCATGAAAAGTATCATGACGCCGTGTATCACGCAAAACTTCTGGCCTGCCAGGGTGTGGTCCAGAGAGAAGGCCAGGTACTACATGTCATTGCACGCCATATCCAGGACTGGTCGAATCAATTGAAGCACCTGGATCCGCAGCAGGGCGCCCCCGCATTTCCCGCTCACAGCCGGGATTTTCGATAGCGCCAGCGGCCTGTGCAGAACAGAGATTTCGATATTTCATGATGAGCTGAAACATCCCTGCGGGTCTGGACGTATTGTGGGGTTATGCAGGGGAAATTTCCGCTCGCGTCCGCGGCCGCGTTGATCGCCGATCCTGCCCGGGCGGCGATGCTGACTGCACTACTGGATGCCCGCCCCCGCTCCGCGGGAGATCTGGCGCGGATCGCCAACATCTCGGCGCAGTCGGCGAGCATGCATCTTTCGCAGTTGCTCACCGGCGGCTTCCTCCAGGTGACCCGCCAGGGCCGCTATCGCTATTACAGTATCGCCAATCACCACATCGCCCAGGCGATTGAGGCCCTCGGCACGATTTCGACCCCGCTGACGTTCACGACGCCGGTTGCCAACTCCGATCTGCGTTTTGCGCGGACCTGCTATGACCACCTCGCCGGCGAACTCGGCGTAAGGCTCACAGCCGCACTGGAACAAAGGCGCATTCTGGTTCCTCGCGACGACAGAGAATACGAACTGACGCCAGGCGGCATGGAGTTTCTGGCTCGCTGGCAAATCGACGCCGGCGCGCTGCGAAACACGCGAAGAGCATTTGCCCGGCGTTGTCTGGATTGGACGGAAAAGCGTTATCACCTCGGAGGCGCGCTCGGGGCGGCCCTGTGCAACCGATTTCTGGAGCTCCGGTGGATGACGCGGGAAAAGAAGACCCGCATCGTCCATTTGTCGCCGAACGCCGGACGCGAGCTGCGTGAACTGTTGCAACCCCGCCAATCCGGCGCAGCGCACGATTCAGGGAACCGTGAAACGTTACGGGTCGCAGCGGATCGACGCTGAAGTCATGCCGATTCCGAAAACGCATGAGGGCGGCGACGCCTTTGAAGCAATCGCTCCGGAAATCCTTTATTTCGGCACGCCCGTAGCGCTGGTGAGTTCCATGAATCAGGATGGAACGGCCAATCTGGCGCCGATCTCTTCGTTCTGGGCCCTCGGCTGGACCATGGTCCTCGGCCTCCTGGCCGACACCAGAACTCTGGAGAACCTGCAGCGCGGGGCCGACTGCGTCATCAACCTTCCCTCCCCGGAACTGTGGAAAGCGGTGGAACGCCTGGCTTCGCTGACCGGCAAAGATCCAGTGCCGCCGGAGAAGGCTTCGAAGTTCCGGTTTGAAGCAGACAAATTCGCCGCCGCCGCACTGACGCCTCGCGCAGGCGATTGTGTTCGCGCGCCGCGCGTGATGGAGTGCCCCGCTCAACTGGAGGCTGCGGTGAGCCAGGTTCACCTGCTTTGCGGCGAGAAGCGCCTTCAGAAATGGGGCGGCGGCGCTGCTGTCGAAGTCCGAATCCTCAAAGTTCATATTCGCGAGGATCTGGTGCTCCGCGACAACTACGTGGACCCGGCGAAGTGGCAGCCGCTGATCTACAACTTCCGGCACTATTTCGGGCTCGGAGCCGAACTCGGAAGGACATTCCGGGCGGAAGTCTGAGACGAGCATTGGCGCTCGATCGCGAATCGACTGTCACACTTCCCCTTGCGCTCTTGACCCTATACCCCACTGCAGGGTTTAGGATTGATCTGGGCGGCAGGTATACGAGCATGAAGATCGGAACAGTGGCAGAGCGGGCGGGAGTGAACCTGCAGACGATCCGTTACTACGAACGGGAAGGGTTGTTGCCGCGGGCGCCGCGATTGCCCTCGGGATATCGAGCATTCCCGATTGAGGCGGTGCGGCGGGTGCGCTTCATCAAACGGGCTCAGGAACTGGGCTTCAGTCTCTCGGAGATCCGGGAACTCCTGATGCTTCGAGTGGACCGTCACCGGCGCAGCGCGGAGGTCAGAACTCTGGCGCGCGCCAAGGTTGCCGGCATCGAGCGCAGAATCAGATCCCTCGATGCGATGAAACAGGCACTCGAACATCTGATCTCCAGGTGCTCGGGCCGCGGACCTGCAAGCGAATGCCCGATTCTCGAGAGCCTCGATACCGAGGACTTCGGATCGGCGGCCCACGATCCGGCGGCTTGAACCGCCGAGCCCCGCCCCCTCTGCCGCGCCCTTCGGCACGCTTCGTGCACTGCGCAAAATGTCCGCTGACAGAGGCAATGTTATGAATTCACAGGAGAGATCCATTTCACCGCAGGTCGAAGACCCGGTCTGTCACATGACCGTGGAACCGTCAGAAGCAGCCGGCAGCGTCGAATACGGCGGAGCCACCTGGTTCTTCTGCAGCCGCTCGTGCCAAGCAAAATTCCGGTCGAATCCGGACTCATACATCCCTTCGAGGCGGAAAGAGCCCGCGGGACGTACAGGAGCGGGCGTGGAATACACCTGCCCGATGCATCCCCGGATCGTACGCGGCGAGCCGGGTTTCTGTCCGATCTGCGGCATGGCGCTCGAACCCCGTCAGCCGGCCGGAGAGGAAGCCAATCCCGAACTGCGCGACATGACGCGGCGCTTCTGGATCAGCGTGATTCTCACGTCGCCGATTCTCGCCCTGATGGTGAGCGATCTGCTTCACGGCCGCTTACTTCCCCATCTGCCCGCGCCGGTGGTGATGTGGCTGGAATTCGCACTCGCAACCCCTGTTGTCGTGTGGGCAGGCCTGCCGTTTTTCGAGCGCGGCTGGTCCTCCGTTCGGAACCGGAGTCTGAACATGTTCACGTTGATTGCGGTCGGCACGGGAAGCGCCTGGCTGTACAGCGTGTTCGCCCTCTTCTTTCCGGGCCGGATTCCGGCCTCGTTCCGCTCGCCGGCGGGCGAACTCGCCCTCTACTTCGAACCGGCGGCCGTGATCACGACGCTCGTCCTTCTGGGACAGGTGCTGGAACTCCGGGCCCGCAGCCAGACCAGCAGCGCCATCAGGCTTCTGCTCGGCCTCGCGCCGCGAACAGCGAGAGTCATTGCCTCAAATGGCAGCGAGCAGGACCTGCCGATCGAGCAGGTGCAACCCGGCATGCAGTTGCGCATCCGGCCCGGCGAAAAGGTGCCCGTCGACGGTGTCGTGGTCGAGGGGACGAGCCATATCGATGAGTCGATGCTTACGGGCGAACCGATCCCGGCCGCCAAAAGGCCAGGTGACAAAGTTACCGGAGCCACGATCAACGGCGCCGGAAGCCTGATCATGCGCGCGGAGCGCGTCGGCGCGGATACCGTGCTCTCACAGATTGTCCGGATGGTGAC
The DNA here is from genome assembly GCA_964639095.1 of uncultured Solibacteraceae bacterium. GTDB lineage: Bacteria > Acidobacteriota > Terriglobia > Bryobacterales > Bryobacteraceae > BOG-234. The sequence continues at coordinate 1,496 of CAZXCO010000938.1, read as the reverse complement.
AGAGGCCCAGCGGACCCGGGCCCCGATTCAGCGGCTGGCGGACGTCGTCGCCGGGTGGTTTGTACCGGCGGTGATCCTCATCGCCGCGCTGACATTCGTATTCTGGGCCCTGTTCGGGCCGGAGCCGCGCCTCGCCCATGCTCTGGTCAACGCAGTGGCGGTTCTGATCATCGCCTGCCCCTGTGCACTCGGCCTCGCGACTCCGATGTCCATCATGGTGGGCACCGGACGGGGCGCCTCGGCGGGAGTCCTGATCCGCAATGCGGAAGTGCTCGAAACGCTCGAAAAGGTGAATCTGCTGGTGATCGACAAGACCGGAACGCTGACCGAGGGCGCCCCGCGTCTTGTTTCGGTGGTTCCTCTGCAAGGCCAGAATGAAAAGAATCTTCTGCGCTTTGCCGCGGGCGTTGAGCGCGGCAGCGAGCATCCGGTCGGCCAGGCGATCGTCAAGGGTGCGGAAGAGCGGGGAGTGCCGGTGAGGCCCGGAAGCGATTTTCAATCCAGCAGCGGAAAGGGCGTGAAAGGAACCATCGACGGGCACAACATTGCCGTCGGAAATGCCCGGATGCTTGAAGATCTTTCCATCGATACGGCGCCGCTCATCGGCCGTGCTGACGAACTTCGGCGCGATGGACAGACTGTCGTGCTCGTGGCCATCGACGGCCGGCCAGCCGGGATTCTCGGCGTCGCTGACCCGATCAAGGCTTCGACACCGGAGGCAATCCGGCTGCTTCACCGGGCGGGCCTGCGAATTGCGATGCTCACTGGAGACAGCCCAATCACGGCGGATGCAGTGGCCCGAAAGCTGGGGATTGATGAAGTGCGGGCCGAGCTCCTTCCGGATCAGAAACGAGAGGCCGTCGAAAGTTTTCAAAGGGACGGATACGTCGTAGCCATGGCGGGCGACGGCGTGAACGATGCGCCAGCGCTCGCGCAGGCGAACGTCGGCATCGCGATGGGCACGGGCGCCGACGTGGCCATGGAAAGCGCCGGCGTCACTCTCATCGGCGGTGATCTTCAGGGGATCGTGCGGGCCCGGCGGCTGAGCCAGGCCACCATGCGCAACATCCGGCAGAACCTCTTTTTCGCCTTCATCTACAATGCGCTGGGTGTGCCGATCGCGGCAGGCGTTCTTTACCCGTTTATTCAACTGCTGCTGAATCCGATGATCGCGAGCGCGGCGATGACCTTCAGCTCTGTATCGGTCATCGCGAATTCGTTAAGGCTCCGCCGGACGACGCTGTAGCAGGCCGCGCTTGGCCGACCCGCTGGTTTCCGCATCGGGGGCCGGCCGCTCTATTCCATTTCGCTGCCCGGGGCGGGCGGGGCCGGCGCATGTTTTTCCGGGATCTCAGTCATGGTGGCTTCCGTGAGCAACAGCGTGCTCGCCACAGACACGGCGTTTTCGAGAGCCACACGCACGACCCTGGTCGGATCGATGATTCCCGCCGCCATCAGGTCCGTATAGCGGTTGAGCGCAGCGTCAAAACCGACTG
>CAZXCO010000937.1:0-2533 GCA_964639095.1 uncultured Solibacteraceae bacterium | reverse complement strand
TGTTGGCGGGGTTGAGGCTCGGCGTACGGGAAACGCTGAATTTTCTGATGACCGTGACACCATCATTCCAGGAGTTCGAGGAGTGGGTGTTAACCAGGAACGGCGGTGCGATCGAGCCGGCGCGGATCGAGCGGCTGAACGGCGCATTGCGCGGGGACGGCACGTTTGCGTTGGAGAGCATTCTGACGGATCCCGTTCTTTCTCCGGCGGAATTGACGTTCTGGGATGAGCAGGGCTACATCGTGATAAAGAGGGCTGTGACTGCTGAGCAATGCCGGGCTGCGGTTGACGCAATCCTCACGCATGCGGGTATGTCCATGGAGCGGCCCGACTCCTGGTACCAGGCGGGTCTCTGGATTCCGCTGGCCCACCACGCCGCGCTTTGGGCGAACCGCGATTCGTCGCGTATCCACACCGCTTTCGCCCAAATCTGGCGTCGAAGCGATCTCTGGATTAACGTCGATATTTGCGGGGTCAATCCGCCGGAACGCCCCGGATACCGTTTTCAGGGTACGCCTCTGCACTGGGATATGACGCTGGCGCCGCCTCTGCGTTTTGGGACGCAGGCGATCCTCTACCTGACCGACACGCCCGAGGACCAAGGCGCATTTAGTTGCGTTCCGGGTTTTCATCGAAAGCTTGAAACCTGGCTGCGGGAACTGCCTGCGGGCGCAGATCCGCGTGCCCAGGCAGAGAAGGAATTACAGGCTATTCCGATACCAGGAGATGCGGGCGACATGATTATCTGGCACCAGGGGCTGCCGCACGGAGCGACGCCGAACCGTGCCACTATACCTCGGGTGGTGCAGTATCTCAACATGTTTCCCAGCCGGCATGAAGTGAACTCCAGATGGATATAGGAAAGTCGTGACAAAATCGGACCTTCCAGCTCAGCCACTCACACCAACGCTGGCCAGTCTCTACCAGGCCAACATTCAGATACCCGCCGGCGTCGCGGCGGGAACGACGGTCCCGGTCGTCATCAGTGCAAGCGATCCGCAGACCGGTGCTTCAGGACAATCGAACTCTGTGACCATAGCAGTACAGTGAGACGACAGGGGGAAGCCGTGCAGTTCGGATCGCGTTGACAACACGCACGCCCGACCGGAAACGCACCTCCCTGGAATTGGCGGGCCAAATTCGGCATCGCGGACTTCACCGGCCACGGAAGCATTAATCCAAGGCCGTATCTGGATGACGACAGGCATAACCCCAGAGATGGCGACTATACGACCCCTTGATTACGTCCGCGTTGCCGACCGGTACTTCTTACGCGGCGCGAGTGGCTGGCGGCGGGAAAGCGTCACAGATCATGCGGCGCAATCTACGCGGCTTTGTGAGTTAACAGTTCCAGCGCTTTATCAAGAGCGGAATCGCCGCCGTTGACCAAATCGTCTTTCGAAAAGACTGGTACTTCGATGTCGGGTGGTACACCGGTTCCTTCGAAGGTCCTGCCATCCTTAGTGAAGTAGGTCTCATTCGAGAGGCCGAATGTCCACCCATTAGGCAGAATGCGATTGAGCTCGTCGGAAAAAACGCCCTGTGTGTTCGCGCCGACCCGGGTGATATGCGGATCGCGGCCGAGCAGCGCCATGGTGAAGCTCTCTGCGGCGCTCAGGCCGTGCGGGCTCGTGAGCAGGACAACGGAGCCTCGGAAGTGCGGCGCTCGACTGATGTGCACCATGGCGGGTTGGGGTGGCGTGTGAGGATCCGGATGACGGATGTCATTGCGCGCGAACTTTTCCCACGCCAGGTAGTCCCGAGTGGCGAGGCGCGAGGCGATGTCGAGTCCAAGCGGGTCGGCGCCGCCGCTGTTGATGCGAATATCGACGATCAGACCGCTCCACCGGGAGGCATCTTTGAAGATTTCGTCGAGTGCCCTGTCCAGGACCTTGAGTTGTTGCTCGAAGTTGTCATCTTTTGAATAGTGGGCGAACGAATCGATTCGCAAATACGCGATCCAAGGGGTTTGTCCATTGCCACCCGAATCAGATGCCACCGCACCCTTCGCCTGCCGCAACCGGCCAAGGTGCAATTGCCCATTGCAGAAATCATGCCATCCTCCACGAACGTATTTCGTTTCGATGATTTCCGTGACGCGAGGCTTGTCTGCGTCCTGCAGAGTGTCGGTTGGCGGGCGACTGCCCCGAAACCCTTTATGTATGGATGGGGCGTTGATGTATATGTGCTTGTCGTGCAGGGGCTCGACGATGCTGCTGAGCAGCCCGAAGAGTTCTTCGGGCTTCGTGTCCCGGTGCACCTGTGGACGAACCCGCTTGTCCACTGCGCGCCAATCCACTTTGCGTTGCTTAAAAAAGGCGTATTGCTCGGCGAAGGTCTCCCAGAAGACCTGATAGTTCGTGAGCGGGTTGTCCGTAAGCGCCTGGCCGCAGGGCTTCGGCCGCGCGCCGGTACGCCGAAGCAAGATGTCCCCCGGCCCGGAATTTTGATGGACAGTTCTCTGGGAACATTTGAGATGGAAAATGTTCTTTTAAGGAGAGAGAATGTCGAACACAAAGAAGACCGATTCCGA
>CAZXCO010000936.1:0-5585 GCA_964639095.1 uncultured Solibacteraceae bacterium | reverse complement strand
GGTAACAGCTCCCGCTGGGCCCGGATTCCACCGCCCGAAGCCGTGCTGTAATTGTAGCGGCGATTATGTTCTGCACCCAATGCGGCGCGCAGCTCAATGATTCGATGCGGTTCTGCACCTCCTGTGGCAAGCCGGTCGATTCCGCCGCCGGCCCCGAAACCGCCACGGTCGCCCCGGCCCCCAGAAGACTTCGCCGGATCATGTCGCAGAAAAAGATTGCGGGCGTATGCGCCGGGTTCGCCGAATACTTCGATACGGATCTCACTCTGATGCGCGTGATCTGGGTGGCGCTGCTGGTGTTGCCGCCGAACCTGGGTCTGATCGCCTACCTGGTGGCCTGGGCCGTGATGCCAAAAAGCTGAGATCCCCAGTTTAGTGGTAGGGGTCCTGCGCGGGCGGGGCAGTCACGATGCCCAGACCGGCATACTCTTCCTTCACCTTCACCACCTTGCTGCCGGCGAAGGTCACGAACGTGATTTTTCCCGGTGGCGTGCCGAAGATCCAGTCTTCCGTGTCAACACCGTCTTTGGTCTCGCGGTACTTGTGATCCGGATGCCCCAGTGCGAGAAGAACCAGATCGCGGTTCATCCCGACAACCGCCCGTTTTTCCGTGATCGCCTTTTTCATCTCGGGCGGCAGCGTCTCGGTATAAATCTGCGTGGCGGAGTGCTTGTCGAAATCCAGGATGGGAGCCAGAAGCTTCTTGACTTCCGCCGCCGTGAGATTTTCCATCGGTTTGTGGAACTCCAGCGAGATGTTGGTCCCGGTGCTGGCGCTGGAGTTGCTGTTGTTGGTGACGGGCGCAACCCCGCCAATCCCCGCCTGAATGTGGTCGTACCAGTGCTGGCCGCTCTTCAGGCCGTTATTGATTTCGAGCACGATGTGATCGCCGTCGAGCGACACTTTCGTAATCTGCACTTTGTCGCCGAGCCGGGCCGCCGGGCCCATGGACTTCGCCGCATCCTCCCAGGCTTTCTTGTCATATGTGCCGTCGGCGTTGAATTCCAGAGGCTTTTTCGAGCGAGGCAGGAGCGCCTTGGCGTTGGCATACTCCGCGGTCAGGTCGCGCACCAGAGCGATCTTTTCGTCGTCGGTCAGTTTGTCGCTGGTGTGGAGGACTCCAGCCGCCAGACAGGGGCAGAAGGCGGCGATCAGGAAGCAGGCCCGGAGTCCTCGGGTTCGGGATCGAGCAGATAAGCGACCCCTCTGTGGACCGGAACCTTCCAGATAATTGCGAACAGGATCAGCAGAACCGCCGTCGCCGGCAAACTCGCTTCCGGACCATAGGTTCCGCCGCTCCAGAGAGACCCGGTGTTCCATACGAGTTGATACCCTACAACCTGTATTGTAAATCCGCTGAGACCGACACCCAGGAGGGGCAGCGCCGCGTTCCAGCCGAAGTGGATGCCGATGGGCAGCCACAGATCATGCGAGCGCAGCAGCGCGACGCCGAAGAGAATGCCGAAGCCCGCAGTGTTGGCCGTGCTCAGAGGCGTGGCGCCCGGGTTGAACCGGTGCAGCAGTCCGAAGAGCATGCCGATCCCCAGTATGGAAACCCACGCCCCGTAGCCGCGAATCAGGAATTGCAGGGGGAAACCGCGGAAGGCGATCTCCTCGCCCGCCGCGCCGCAGAAGAGCAGCACGACGGTGAAGATGGTGGCGCGCCAGGAAAAGCCCGTCCCCGCCGGCTCGAAGCGCGCGACACCCGCGAGAATCGGGGCCGCGATCATGATGGTCGCGCTGCCCGCGCCGATCGCGATGCCGGTGAGCAGATTGCGTTCGGAGCCGTGGTTCCAGTGGAGCCCGAGATCGGCGAGGCCGCGGGATTCGAAGATGGCCATGGCGAGGGCGCCGAGCAGGGAGGCCGCAATGAGCGGAGGCACAGTCTGGGCCACCATGCCGCGCCCCAGGAACAGGGCGATGCTCGCAATCAGGTTGAGCAGAAAGTAATAGCCGACGGCGAACAGACCGGCGCCGAGCAGAGGCCGGAGAGGGTCGGGCCTGTTCAACGAACGCGCACCCCACGGCGCGCGACTTTGGCGTCGAGCACGCGGGCTCCGGCCGCCGCAATCACACCGGCCACACGCTCCTTCGCGCCCGGTTCGACCAGAAACACCACACATCCGCCACCGCCCGCGCCACAGGCCTTGGCGCCGATGCTGCCCGCCCGCCGGGTGGCGGAAACAAGGCGATCGATGAGAGAGGTCGAGATCCCAGGCGCGTTTTTCCGGCGCGCGGACCACTCCTCGCGCATCAGGCGGCCCGCTTCGTCCCAGTCGTTTCGTTCCACCGCGCGCCGCATTCCGGTCGCGAGGCCCGCGATGCGATCGAAATTCCGGTGAATGGCGCGGTTGCCGTCGATATGGCCCTTCATCACTTCCCAATTATTGATGCCGGAATTGCGCGGCACGCCCGTGTAGGCCAGCACGAAGCGCTGGTCGAGGCTGTCGGTGTCCGCCGGAAGGCTGGTCCGCACGATGCCGGCCGGTCCGGGCTCGACCGCCGAGATGCCGCCGTACATCGCCGGATAGTAATCCTGCGAACCGGTCGGCACGCGGATGACCTGCGCTTCCACGTTCTGCGCGATCTCGCGGATCTTCTCGAGAGAATACCGGCGCCGGGTCACCTGATTCAAGGCCGAGGCGACCGAGATCATCAGCGCTGAAGAACCGGATATGCCCGCTCCCGCGGGAGCTTCCGAAGCCGACTCCAGCACAAAACCTCCGGACGGTGCGAAAAAGCGGACAAGCCGCGCGAGCAGAGGCAGCCGGTAGCTCCTGGCCTTGTAGAGATCGTCAAAAGAAGCGAAGGTTTCTTCCCGCCGCAGATCGCGCGATCGCAGAATGATCCGTGAGTCATCGCGCGTTTCGATCTCGCACGACGTATAGCGGTCGATTGCGAAGTTGACCGTGACGACCTGGTCGTGGAAAAGGTAGAGGGGCCAGATATCGAGTGTTGCGCCCGCCAGATCGACGCGGCAGGGCGCTTTTGCGGAGACGCGCATTTTTACCGTGAGGAAAAGGAAGTTACGAACATAGCACAGGGAGTGAACCCTCCCGGGCGTCCGGCGCGTCCAACAAGGAATGATTGCACCGGCCGATCTTGTTCAGGCGCGCCGTATGGCGCCGCTTCTCTGGAAGCGCTACTCGCGCGAGCGAAAGCGAACGGTCGCTCCGGCGCCTCATCGGCCCGCCCCCGAAGCCTGGCCCGGCACGGGAGTGGAAGCGGCATGGCTGGGGCACAGCACGGTCGCGCTTCGTATTGACGGCTTTACCATTGTGACCGACCCCGTGTTCAGCACGCGAATCGGGTTGAACGTGGGCCCGGTGACGATCGGCATCAAACGTCTCGTGGCGCCCGCCCTCAGGGTGAGCCAGATGCCGCGGCCGGATTTGATTCTCCTCTCGCACGCCCACATGGATCATTTCGATCTGCCGAGCCTGCGCGCTCTCGAATCGCTGGACACACGCGTCGTGACGGCGACGAACACGAGCGACCTGTTCCGCGTCGAGCGTTACCGGACCGTGGACGAGCTGGGCTGGCGAGAGAGTGTGCGCTTCGGGGACGTCCTCATTACGGCCTTCGAAGTCAACCACTGGGGGGCGCGCATGCGCTCCGACACCCACCGCGGCTTCAACGGATATCTGATCGAGACGCCGCGCTATCGCGTTCTGTTCGGCGGAGACACCGCCATGACCTCCAGCTTTCGCGCGCTGCGCGCCTCCCGCCGGCTGGATCTGGCAATCATGCCCATCGGCGCGTACAATCCCTGGATCCGAGCCCACTGCACGCCCGAACAAGCTCTGAAAATGGCCGAAGATGCAGGCGCGGAACGGATTTTACCGGTGCATCACCAGACCTTTCAACTGAGCAATGAGCCGGTCGGAGAGCCGATCGAAAGGCTGGCTTCGGCTCTCGGCAGAGATCCCGCCAGGCTGGCGCTTCGGGAAATCGGCCAGGAGCTTCATCTGGACTGACCCGCGCAGCCCGCATTTCGCCGGCCGCTTCCAGCTCTGTGTTACAAAGGGAACTCCCCTCCCGATGACAGTGAACCGCGGCGCGCAGCGCGCGATAATCGCCACGTATTTTGCCATAGTGGGGGTGTTCTATCTGGTAGCCTGGCTGCTGCCGGCGGCCGGCCTCACTCACGATGCTGCGATGAACCTGGTCGCCGCGAAGGCGATCACGGCCGGCCACGGGTACGTCGTGGACAGCCTTCCGGTTCCCGTTCCGCAAACACAGTTCCCGCCTTTGTTCGCCGCGCTGCTGGCCCCTGTCACGCTAGTTTCGCAGAATACGCTCTGGTTGAAACTGCTGCCGCTTGCGGCGACAGCCGGCTGGCTCCTGCTCACTTACCGGCTGCTGCTGAAAATGAGGGCGTCGAAAAACGGGGCCCTGCTGCTCACGGGTCTCACGGCTGCGTCGCCGGTCGTCATTTCGCTCTCGACAAGCCTTCTGCCGCAGTCTTTGTTCGCGCTGTTGTTTACCGCGGCGCTGCTCGCTCTGCTGGAAGAGCGCGCGCTGCTCGCCGGTCTGCTCGCCGGCCTGGCCGTTTTGACCGAGACGGCCGGGGCGGCTCTGGTCGTGGCCTGCATTCTGGTGCTGGCTGCCCGCCGCCGGCTGCGCGGCGCAGCCATCTTCGCCGCCGTCGCGATGCTGATGGCCGCTCCCTGGTTCGGCTGGTCGCTGGCGCACGTGACGCACGATGCGCCCTCCACGAGCGGCCACACAGCCGTCTACAACATCTTCACGGGACTCGCCGCGAACGAGAAACTGGTCGTCATCGGCCACAATCTGACGTGGCTTCTGGCGAGCCCTACCCGGCTGCTGAGCGGGATGAGCAACAACATCTCGGTCACCGCTGTCGGAATCGTTCTGGCGGGCTGCCTGATCGCGCGAAGGCAGATGGTTCCGGACCTGTTTCTGGTTCTTTATTGCGCCGTGCTTCTCTGCCAGACATCGCCCCCCGACCTCGCCGTCGCGCCGATTCTGCCGCTGACTCTCTGGATCGTCTGGCGGATATTGCAGCGCATGAAAAGCCGGGAAGCGCTGGCGGCGATGGTTGTGATTGTTGCGGTCCTGCCCTTATGGGCGGGTGCGAAGCGCCTCCTGCCCGCGCGGGCAAACGGCTCTCTCTCCGCAACCGGCGTGCCCGCCGGCAACTGGAATGAGATGCAGAAGTTGTTTGCCTTCATCCGTGGGAAGACTCCTCCGGAGAGCGTTCTTCTCTCGAATCACGACGGCCTTTTCTATCTGCATACGGGGCGCAAAGCCGTGAGAGGATTCGATGCGAACGGCTATGACCTGTACTATTCGCCGCGTATCGCCCCAGCGACTCCCGACCAGCTCTCGAGAGCGATCCTGGAACAGCATGTGAATTATGTGGTGCTGACCCCGGATCGCGGTCTGCCCGAGGCCGCTTCTTTCCAGGAGAGCGTGAAAGCTCTGGAGCGTGGCGATGTAGTGGAACCCGTCAGCGTTCCGGGTCTCGCCCACGATTACCTGCTGTTAAAAGTCGTGGCGTACTAGAATCGCCGCGCGGCGGGAGAACGGACCCGCTTTGTCAACCACGCTTTGTCAACTAC
>CAZXCO010000935.1:0-7149 GCA_964639095.1 uncultured Solibacteraceae bacterium | reverse complement strand
AGCCTGTTCTGGCAGGCAGCAGGCTATGCGCGCCGATGCCCCACTGTGAGATTCTTCCGTTTCACGCGAGGCGAACCGGCAGCGACTTCAGGCCATGGAAGCTGAGCGTCGAATGCCACACCGGAGCTTCTCCAGCCAGCTCCAGACGGGGAAATCGTTCAAGGAACAGCCTCAATCCGATCTTCGCCTGTAACTTCGCGAACCAGGATCCAAGGCAGGTGTGGCGTCCTGCGCCGAAGGCCAGGTGCGGATTTGGACGCCGCGTGATGTCAAAGCGATCCGGCTCGTCAAACACTTCAGGGTCGCGGTTTGCAGCGCCGAGAATCATCATGACCTGTTCTCCTTTATGGAGGGTCCGGCCGCCGATCTCACGATCCACGAGCAGCGAACGCCACGCCACCTGTTGCGGCGATTCATATCGCAGCATCTCCTCGACAGCGCTATCGATCAACTCCGGCCGCTCCCGCAGCAACTGGAGCTGATCCGGATTTCGCAGCAGAGTGTAGATGCCATTGCCAATCAGGTTGATCGTGGTCTCATGGCCCGCGGGAAACATCAGGATAAGGTTCGCCAAAGCCTCGTCCAGGTCCAATTCGCCTTTTTCGAGCGCGTCTGACATGCAGGCGGGGAAGGTGTCGTCGACCGGACCCTGTTCAAGCCTGCCGCTCAGATAAGCCCCGAAGTCATGGATACTCTGCTCGGCATCATTTAGATTCCGCAGCGTGGGCAATGGCTCGATCAAACCTGACACGTCCACCGACCATTGTTTTACCTGGGCGCGATCGTAACCGGCAACCCCATACACTTCCGCAACTACCTGTACCGGAAACGGCATGGCGAAACCGGAAATGGCGTCGAAGCCTCCGGCGGACGTGTCGAGCATGTCGAGCCGATGCCGCGCGAGTTCCGCGATCCGATCCGACAGCTTTCCGAGATTCTTCGGCGCGAAGGCCTTCACCACCGATTTTCTGAGGCACGTATGCACCGGGGGATCGCTATTCAACACCGATCGCGTCAGCAGCCGGGCCACCGGTTCGCGATTGCGGTACCGCTGCTCAAAGCCCGTCCAGTTGCGCAAATCCGAGCTGAAGTCCGCGTCGTTCAGGATGCTCCCGGCATCCCGATACCTGGTCAGAACCCACGTCCCCATGAAACTCCTGTGTACCGGATCCTGCTCCCGAAGCTCGCGGTAATGCGGGTACGGATTGGATTGAAAGTCCTTTTGATACGGATTGAAACGGACTGTCGTGGTAGCCATGAGCCTTTCCTCTTTCAGCCTTGGTCGACGCGATGAAATTGCATTCCGCCCATTTCGATGCCGCGGACATCGCCGGAACGAGAGCGATGCACACGCAGTGCTTCTCCGGCGAACAGGCCATTCCGCAACGTGAAAAGGTCAGACGAAACCGGAATCATCCGCATTTCATGCAAAGGACTGCACAGGCAGTACAGTCGTCCGCGGCGGACAAAGATTTCAGCAGTGGCGTAGGCGGGGCAGACATACCTGCCCGCGATTTCGCCCCACGCCGGGTGCGATTCTTCCCTGTTCGCGACTTCACTGGCACCGAAGTATTTCGGACCGGCGGAACACGCAACCATGCGGTCGCCCCTGACAACGAATCGCATCACGTATTCGCGCAAGGGACCTCCATCCGGAACGAAGCTCTTCGCTCCTTTTCGATTCAGCCCGAATCGGATCGGACCAAGTTCCGCGAACAGCCCGCGACCGTTCGGCCGGACGCGCAGCACCTTCGCCCCACAACGGAAATCGCCATCAAAGGATTTCAGTTCGACAGCCTCAGATGATGCCGGCCGGATTCCGGCTGCCTCGATCATTTCGCCAAGCGGCGCAGAGGCATTGGCGCGATTGCAGAATGCTACCGCGCCCTTTCCGGTTCGCGTATCCGCAATGACGAGCGAACTGTAGCCTGAGTTCGAACCCGTATACCGCAGAACAGGATCAAGGTCCGCACGGTTCGAATTCACTCGCAGAAAGGCCTCGCGCACTTGCGGACTTATCGGGCCACCGGAATGCCCGGTGAGTGCGGCGAAAAAGCGGGCGTAGTCTTGCGCGGTGCAATAAAACGCGCCGGCCGCGACCGGCAACGGAAACTGTGGTGCCGGATGAAGCGCATCGTCGCCGTGGACGAGCGCGTAATACTCGCCGCGCGAGTGTCCAACCGGGGTGGTTGCTGCGTCATCAAAAGTCGCGCTGGTCATTCCAAGAGGGCGGAAAATCCGCCGCGTCACAAACTCTTGATAAGAGATTCCGGCAACCGTCTCGATAATCGCGCCGCAAAGAGAGTATCCGAGATTCGAAAACTTGTACCGCAGCCCTGGCGCATACACCAGATCACTGCCTTGCGCTTCGTCCGCGTATTCTTCCCTCGTTCGCTGATGCTGACGGAAACTCCCGCGTATGATGCCGGCAGAGTGGGAAAGGAGGTGCCGGATTGTGATCGAACCGGCCGCCTCGTGAGGACGCGGCATGTTCCCACGCGGTATATAGCGAACCGCTGGGTGATCCAGTTGCAGCCTGCCCTGTTCCTGCAGCAGGAGCATTGCCAGCGCCGTAACCGGTTTACCGAGGCAGCATATGGGAAAAGGAGTCGCCGTGGTTACCGAGGAGCCGCCCGCCCAGGTGAAGAGGACTTTCCCACCCTCAAACGCGGCCAGACTGAGCGCCGGTATATTCGCATCGGCCATGATTTGCCTGGGCGTGGTCGTCATTCGCGCGCTCTCGAACAAACCAGCGCCGCCAGAGCATTGCCCAGCGCCTCATCATCCTGCCGCCGTTCCCCGGCGCTGCGGCCCGTCGCGGCATCGAGCTTACCCGTCTGGTAATCCGGATCGCCAGTCATCGCGAAGTGACGGTTCACTTCCCAGAAAATGTATTTTCCATCGGGACGCACCGTGTAATCGACAGCGGAAATGTCGGAACCGGTCAGCAGGCCGGCACGCCGTACGAGATCGGCGTTGGCCTCGCCATTTCTCCGAAACGCCCGGTCCTCCTCAATGGCTTCTTCGAGCACTTCGCAATTGCCCAGATTCACCAGCCAGTCCCGCGACGCCGCAGCCTGGCGCGGAATCAGTTGATTGCCGACCACATAGCAGCGCCGCTTGCGATAAAGCCCATCGGGATACCGAGTATCCACAAAACGGATAGCGAGATTGAGCGGCAGCAGAGAGTCTTTCGAAGCGGATCCCTCGAGGCTTCTCTTCTGTTGTTCAATCGCCGCGCATTCCGCCTCGGCGGCGTTGTGAACCAGGAAGGTCTGTCTGCCCTGGTGCACGTTGTCCACCCGCAGAATCAGTGGATATTCCAGGTGAATCTGGTGGACCTGGCGAAACAGCATGAAGTCGGCACACGGAATATCGCACTGTTTCCAGATCCGCAACGCGGTCGAGTGGTTGTCGCTGCAACCGCGAATCGAGTTGATGACGGGCAGACCTTCCGCCGCACAAAGCGCCTCGAAACGCCGCGCGTGAAATGCGAAGTTCTTCCGGCGGGAGCCGCGCGACCAGCACAGAGCAGCGTGATATCCCGAGAGCCGCGGCGGCTCACACCAGGGATTGTACATATCCCACTCGATACCTGCACGCTCGAGCCCCCAGAGCAGCATTTGCGATGACACGCGCCGCAGGAAACCGTGCATGGTCACCTTGGGCGTGACAATCAACAGCCGTTTACGCGCAGTCGAGAATGGCATTGGAAGTCCATTCGCGCGAGACTTCGATTGCGGCCAGGAACGCCGTGATGGCGTGCTGGTCGAAGTCGCTGCGCATCGCAAAGGTCCCGAGGTTTGCCGAAATGCCGCCAACGGCTTTGTCCGGCTGCGGAAACAGAAATGCGCTTTCCGGGCCCACCTGCAGCCGCCGGACAAAGGAAAGCCCGGCGCGTGCAGCGGCGCGATACCGTATAGCGCGTTTCATCAGCCCGTGCCGCAACGCGACGCCACAAGCTCTGATGACGGCTTCGGTGTAGCATGCCGAGGAGTAGCGCGGGTTCGAAGGCCGCGGAAAGCCGCCGGCGTATTCAGGACACGGCGCATTGGACGCTGTGTACTGAAACTGCAGCAGCCAGTCCACCATCTCGAATACGAAGTTTGCATACGGAGAAGGATGGCCCGGCGGGGCAGCGTACGCATCGAATAACCGCCAGGCGTCCGTCTGCCACAGAATGAACGCCGTATTCGGGTTGCGCCGGAAGTAGTCGCGATACCATGCGAAACCCCGCTCGAACGCTTCAACCACTTCGCCCCGCGGCTCTCTCGATAATTCGCGGCCAAGCGCGGTGAGTGCTTCGCCAGGATAGTAGTCCTGACTGGTTTCTTCGATGCTGCTCCGGCCGGTGGAAGGCCTGAACCATCCCGCGGGATCCTGCAAGGTGAGAAGCGTTTGCCGAAGGCCGTGCCGCTGCTCGGCGAACAGATCGGCAAGCGTGCCGAACTGCAAAGCCAGCAGCGTGAGAGCGGACGTGCCCAGCTTGCCCTGCGCTCCATGAGCTTCCGGGATGTAGAGTGCGTTCGTGTCCTCCGGATGCACCCGCGCCCGCAGCAGAAGTCCGCGTAATGCTCGCGCGGCACTCCATGTAAATTCGCCGCTCCCGTCGACATCTTCAAATTCGCCGGCCAAGGCCAGCGCGTACGCGCACCCGGCATGCCGCACGGAACTGACTGGTCCGGCTTCGGCACGATCCTTGATCGGATCGTAGCGATAGAGGAACAATCCGTCGCCATCCTGCCCCGCAACAAGACGGCTGACTGCGTTTCGTGCCGCCTGAACCATCGATCGTTCATCGAGCGATGGCTGCTCTGAAGAACGCAGCCGCCGTAGAATCCGGCACCCGCCATTCGGCATTTCGACGGCATGCAGCCAGTGCGTCCGGCGAACAATTGCTGCCGGCTCCAGCCACGCACGCCCATCCAGCCCGGCTTTATTGCAGAGCTTTTCGAGTACCGCGGCGTGGCTATTCAGGTCGGACGTCAGCGGGACCGAAGGTTTGTAATACGCATAGTTTCCATCAAGCCGGATGTCGACACCGTGGATGCCCAAAACCAGCTCGCGGGAACCGGCTTCCGGCGTGAGTCCACCAAGCGGTTCAGCGCCCGTCTGAATCCAGAGCTCAATGACACAACCGGGAATCTCCTGCTCTGTGAGTGGCGTTCCAAAACGGTCGTCCCGGAGGCATTTCTCAACTGCTGACGCAATCGCCGAAGCCAGATCGGAGCCACGTCCGCTCATGGACGCACGAACCCGCCCGCCGGTACGAATCGTGACGTTGACTTTGTCGAAAGAAAGTTGCGGCAGCACCGGTATCGCTGCGGCATCGGCAGCCGCATCGTTGAAGTGCCGCATCAGCCGCGCTCGGGCGAATCGGATCAGGCTCGCCAGTTGCCATTCCGGAACATGCAGCTGCCGGGAATCCTCCGGGATTTCGGTCGGACTCCCAGCCGGAAGGGAAGTGGCGAGCCCCATGTCTGCGCCGATTACAGCTTCTTCCACTTATGTGCGATAGCAATCAGGACGGCGTCTGCGCCCGCGTCGAACGGAGGGTTGCGCAGCAGCCCCGAAGGCCGATAGGTGGACATATAGCTGCACATTTCCGCGATGCTCGACGTCCTGGCGAGTTCCTTCACCAGGGCCAGGCGGCTCCCATGCGACCACTGTTTGTGATAGGCCTCAACCGCCTTGCGCTCCGCAATCGTGCGGTTTCTGGCCTGCTTGCAGAGCTGGAGGATCTTAACCTGAAGCGGACGGCTGATGCTGTTCCCCGCCTTTTCCAATCCCGAGGCGAGATTCTCCCAGATTTCGGTATCGCCAAGGCGCAGCCATGCCTGTACCGCTTTATCGGCCGTCGCGATCTCGTCCTTCGCAAGCGATTTCGAATTGGGGTTTGCGTCCGCATTCGGCGCCTTGCCGGTTTCCGGATCCTGCGCGCCGAGCGCATACTCGACGTATTTCGTCTGATCCGGCGAGAGGTCGCCCACTGTATCACCCAGCCCCGCATAGAGAGCCTGCGCCGCGGCATCGCCGCTGCCCACGTCGCTGCTCGAGCTGATTTGCCCGGCATCGAATTCGTGGTCGTCATAGCCGCCGCCCGTATCGATCGCGAATACCTTGTACATCGGATACGGTCCCGGCTGCGTCGGTGTACCCGAAATCGTTGCCACCGGGCCACCTGGTACGAACGTCAGCCCGGCAGGCAACTGGCTATGTTTGGGATCGAGAAGGATCGTGTAAGGCGGATCTCCACCCTTGGCGGTGCAGATACAGGAATAGAACTGGTTGAGCGTAGTCGGCCCGGCATCCTGACTGACCTCCAGTTCCAGATCGTCCTTATCGTCGTCGTCATCATCATCGTCGTCATCGTCATCGTCGTCGTCAAAATCGACGGCCCATGCCAGACGCGATTCTCCGCGCAGCGCCGCGAGAAGGCGCCCGGCCAGAGTCTCCGGCGAATCCTCTTCCGCCGCAACAAGGGGGGAACCGCTTTGGTCCGATTCCATCACCATTTCGTCTCCTGCTCCTTCCACTTTGATTGGTCCTTCGTCGCTCAAGCTACTGCTGCAATCGGGAAAAGCTGTGTGCGGAGAAGCTCCGCCATCGCATTTCCCAACGCCTCATCGTCCGCGGCGCGTGCGGTGGCCGCACGTCCCGTGGCCGATTCCAGCTTTTCTGTTCGATATCCCGCATCCCCGGTCATCTTGAAGTGACGGTGGCCTTCCCAGAAGAAATAGTCGCCGTCAGGCGAGATCCCGTAGTCGAGTCCGACGATATCCGCGCCCGTGGCGCGCGCCGCGCGCAACACCAGTTCACTGCGCTCCTCGCCCCGGTCACGAAACGCCCTGTCTTCACGCACCGATTGCGCGCTGGCCTCGGCTGTCTCGAAATTCAGGAGCCAGTCTCTTCCAATCGCATGCTGCCGGGGGATTACGCGCTCGCCCGCGATAAACGCGAAACGGTTTCTGTAATAACCGTCGGGAAAACGCAGGTCCAGAAACTCGAGAGACAGGTCGAGTATCACTCCTTCCGCGCGGCAGTCCTCAATTGCCGTTTGCGCTTCCTCACGGCTGTGAACGAGAACCGCGTTCCGCCCCTTGTGCAGGCCGTCGCACCGAAGAATCAGCGGATACGGGAGAGTGACGC
>CAZXCO010000934.1:0-5312 GCA_964639095.1 uncultured Solibacteraceae bacterium | reverse complement strand
TCACAGCCGCAGCGCGCGCCGCGCGCGGAGAAAAGCTCCATTCGAATCCTCTCCCGAGGCTTCAAATGTGGCAATCTTTAACTTCCAGGGTGGGCCAAATTAGATGATCGAAGTGGGCCAGACCGGATGATCGAACTCACTTGTGTTCTACTGGCCAGCCGGCAGAACGGCTCAAGAGAGATCTGCGTCGCCAGGCACAGTGATGACGAAAAGTGGGATCCTGTTCCGTATTTGCTGACCCTGTAACATGCCAGTCCGGCGGGCGCGCGCAGTCCCCTCGAGGGCGCGCGGGAGAAAAAAATGCGTACACGCAGTTTTTTTGATCCCGTCATCATTGTGCAACCGGAGCGCACGTAAACTTAGGGTCGAAACTGCCGATGCACCCCGCGTTGGACATCGGCCAACGAGGCTTTGTAATCGCCGGCGGGCAACTCCGCCAGTGCCGCCATATCGAGTTCCAGGAGCGCTCCAGAATGAAGAAGCTTGTCGTGTGCCTGATTGGCATAGCCGCTGTTCTCCAGGCTCAGTCGGACCGAGGCCGTCTGACCGGAATCGTATACGATCCATCGGGAGCCGTCGTAGCCCACGCGACCGTGGCGGCCGACAATTCCCAAACGTCCGCAAAGCGCGAGGCTGTCACCGACGCCATGGGGCACTATCTCATTGACGGCCTGCTTCCAGCCAGCGACCGGGTGACGATTTCGGTGGCTGGTTTTGCCGATCTTGCTGTCGCCAACGTGGTGCTGGGTGCGGGCGAGGAACGAACAATCGACCTGCATCTCAAGCCCGCGGCGGTGCAGAACGCTATTACTGTCGACGGAGGCGACGCAACCCAGGCACAAACCGAGACCGCCAGCATTGCCTCCACGGTGGGGAGCCGGGAAGTCGACAACCTGCCCATCAATGGCCGCATGGTCTCGAATCTCTACCTGCTGGTACCGGGCAGTTCCGTTTCGTCATCCGGAACGTTTGACGATATACGGTTCTTTGGCCGGTCGAACGAACAGAACACGATTCGTTACGACGGAATCGAGGCCGGAGCCATTATCGATTCGAGCCCGGCCGATCTGACCGGAGCGAACGGAGCTTCGCAGTTCCGTCTCTCTCAGAGCCTTGAGAACATTCAGGAATTTCACGTGGAATCGACCACGTACTCCGCCGAATACGGGCGTGGAACCGGCGGACAGGTCACCATCATCACCAAGTCCGGCTCCAACCAGCTGCATGGCGATCTGTTCGAATATTTACGCAACGACTGGTTCGATGCCCGCAACTATTTCGACCGGGGTGCGAAGCAGGCTCCCCTTCGGCTGAATCAGTTCGGAGGGTCGGTTGGCGGCGCAATTCTCAAAAACAAACTGTTCTTCTTCGCCAGTCAGGAGAACCTGATGCAGCGCGTGTATGTAAACTTCACCGAAAACACGCTGAGCGATTTTGCGCGATCACAGGCCGTTCCGTCGATTCGCCCCGCACTGGCAGCCTTCCCGGTTGGGCAGATCCACACGTCGAGTCCGTATTTCGATATCGTTTCGGGCGCCCAATCGTCCTATGTGAACGAGTATTTCGGCAACGCCCGGTTCGACTACAGGATCAATGATCGAAACACCATGTACGTCCGGTACTCGCGCGACCAGGGCGATGCGGTTATTCCCACCGACATTGGTGGCAGCGGGACCGCCAATTACACGGTTCCGCAGAACGGGATCGCTGATCTGACGAGCATTCTCCGTCCGACTCTGATCAACGACTTCAAATTCGGTGTCAATTCGGTCAAGAACAGATATACGATCCAGGGCTATTCGGGGCAGGGCATCGACCTGTCCAATGTGACGATCAACATCGGCGGCGCCGCCCAATCCGGCGCCACAGGCATCGTTAAACCGACAGGCGCCGGTTCCGCTCCGCTGATACACTCCAATCCCTATACGAATTACGAATTTGAAATCATTGACAACCTGACATGGACCCACGGCACGCACACGGTCAAAACAGGCGTCGAATTTACTCCCCGCCGCATGTATGTGGACGAGACAGGAGGCAGCGTCTACACTTACACCAATGTTCAGAACTTTCTGGCCAACATCCCCTCGCAGGTCCAGATCGATGGGGATCTCGACGAGTCGCCCAGCCCCTTTCACAACGGCTATCTCGGCACGCGGCTCGGCACGCAATACTTCTGGGGAGCCTTTGTGCAGGATGAATGGCGCATCCATCCCGGCCTGACCATGAACTATGGTCTGCGTTACGACTATTTCTCGCCGCTGAAGGAAGCGCACGACCTGCTGGTCAACGTCGATACGCTTACCGGACAGACCACACCGGGCAATGCCGACCCCTACCATTCGATCAAGACGAACTTCGGCCCGCGGCTTGCATTCGCGTGGGCCCCGCCTTCTCTGCACAACTCGACTGTGTTCCGCATCGGAGCAGGCTACTACTACGGCCCAGGCCAGAGCGAAGATACGGTTCAGCCCATTCTCAACGACATCGCGAACGTAACTCTCACCACCGGCGATATTGCGTATCCTGTCAGCCGCCCGTCGCTGCTGGCGGCATTCAATCCCAACGACCCGAATGCGTCCTGGCAGCCGCGCGCACTTGGCAACGGCTATCAGGTTCCCGAAAATGTCCTTTCCTACACTGCCTCGATTGAGCAGACGCTGCCCGATCACTCGGTATTCACGGTGGCTTATATCGGCAGCCAGGGCCGCAACCTCTTTCAACGCACCATCGCCAATCTGATCACCGGCGTGACGATGAACCCCTCCAGCGGCGTCGGGATTATCCAGCGGCAGTTCGGCAACAGACTGGCGGAGCTGGACGTAAAGACGGCCGGCGGATCGAGCACTTACAACGCTCTGAATCTCAACTGGAACCGGCGCCTTTCCCACGGATTGACTGCGGCGGCAAGCTATACCTGGAGCCACAGCTACGGCACGTCGGCCGGTTCCAACGAAGCGACGACGGCGGAGAACAACTTCAGTTTCGCTCAGGAGCGGGGCAATAACTCCTCCGATGAACGCCACGTGCTGAACCTCTATGCGCTGTGGGAGCTTCCAATCGGCAGAGGCAAGCCCATCAACTTCGGCGACAACCGGCTGGTGAACACGCTCTTCGGAAACTGGCAACTGGGCGGCGACTACAACTATCACAGCGGCCTCCCGATCAACGTGACGATGTCACGCAATAACATTCTCTATTTCGATCAGCAGGACGGCCGCTATTACACGAATCCGGTGAAGAGCAGCTCCGGACAAATCCTGACTGTTCCGGTGATCAACATACTGGGCGGCGGCCAGTCGCGCGGAACGCAGCGGCCCGACCTGGTTCCCGGCGTGGACCCGTATGTAAACACGGGTTCCGGCTTCTTTCTCAACCCCGCCGCATTTGCAGTACCGGCGCCGGGCACATTCGGCAATCTGGGCCGCGATGCGTTGGTCGGCCCGCAGTTTTCACAATTCGATACGACGCTTTCCAAGCAGTTCACTCTGACGGAGCGAGCCCGCTTCGAATTGCGCGCCGACTTCTACAATCTTCTGAATCATCCGAATCTGAAGAATCCTCCATCGGTACTCGGTGGAGCGCTGCCTTCGGGTCCAACGGCGTCCGGACAAGAGCCTGGGCAGGCGCTCACACGATCGAACGCGGGCACGTCGTTCGGATTCCTGAACTCCACGGTCGGGACGCTCGTCAATCTGGGCACGTCCCGGCAGATTCAGGTGGCGGCGCGCTTGACGTTCTGAATCGCGAAGTCGCGCCACGCGATAGAGTCTGCATCCGACAAAGCGCGCCGCCAGAAATGGTGGCGCGCTTTGCCGCGTTCAATTGCACCGGACGGCTGTTCAGGATGAAGAAGTCTATCGCGCCGCGTCTTCCATCTGGCCGCGCAGGAGCGACTCGGCCGGATGAAGAGCTCGCAGGGTACGGGCGAGGAGATTTTCGTAAGCGCTTTGTGAAAAGCCTTCGATTCGCAGCGAGACAACCGGCTCCGTGCTCGATTCGCGGGCCAGCAGAACACCTCCTTCGGTTTCCATCCGGGTTCCATCGACGTTCGATTCGAGTGCGCCGGGGAACTCGGCGCGAAGGTGCGCCCGCGCCATTTCGTAGTTCATCAGGCTTGCCGGAATACGCAGCTCGGGCGTGCTGAAAAGAGGGCCTGTGGTTTCGCAGAGCGCCGCGAGCGTGCCGGAACTCTGCAGGAGACCGATCATGAAGAGCGCGGCGAAGAGTCCGTCGTCGCCGAATTCCAGTTCGCGGAAAAAATAGTGTCCACACGCATCGAGACCGAGCAGCGCCGATTCGGCAATCATGCGGCCCCGCATGAACGCATGCCCGCTGCGTTCGAGCATGGGCCTGCCACCGGCGCCGAGGACGGTACGGCGCACCACATCGGAGAGTTTGATGTCGCAGACTACGGGATCTTCAGCGTTGGAGTCCCGAAGCGCATGGCGAGCCAGCAATATGGAAATTTCGTCGGTTGGCACGTGACGGCCGGACGCATCCACAAACGCGACGCGGTCGCCGTCTCCATCCCATGCAATCCCAAGGGCGGCGCCACGTCGAACCACCGCGGCGCGAAGGGCGAGGAGATTGGCGGTGCGTGCGCAATCCGGCGGCCGGCCGGGAAAGCGCCCGTCCGGTTCGCAGTGAAGGCAATGAGTGTCGAAACCGAGCTCGCGAAAGACATCGGGAGCAAGACGGGACCATGCGCCATTTCCCGGGTCAAGAACCACCGGGCCGAACTCCCTTGCATTGAGATGGCGCCAGCGCGACAAAATCCAGTCTCGATAAGCCGGAACCGGATCGGAGATTTCCACGGCGCCCGCCGCTCGCCGGAAGCCACGGCTCTCGGTAAGCTCGCGGATCTCGTACAGGTCCCGTTCTGAAGGCGGCATCGCGCCAATCATGAACTTGAGGCCATTGTCGGAGGCGGGGTTATGGGAAGCCGTGACCATCAGCAGGGCATTGGCGCGAGTCGTTCGTTTCCAGAAATAGGCAACCGGTGTCGGGATCTGGCCGGCGTCCAGAACACGAATGCCGGCGGAGGCCAGACCATCAATCACGGCTGCCTTCAAAGCCGGTGTGCTGAGACGGAAATCTCCGGCTACCACGGCGGTCTTCCCGCTGTCCATGCGTGAGCCTGCAGCGGCGCCGACAGAATGCAGAAGGCTTTCGCAAATTGACGACGGATACGCGCCGCGGAGATCGCAGGGTTTCCATGGGCTTAAGCGAGGGGGGCTTATGCGAGGGCGGCTCATGCGAAAGGCATCCTCAGGATGCAACGGAAGCGTTCGCCGGCCCCGGGTTGCTCG
>CAZXCO010000933.1:0-4811 GCA_964639095.1 uncultured Solibacteraceae bacterium | reverse complement strand
CGGTTATGAAGTAAGGCGAAATGAAGCCCCGGTCGAACTGCATGCCGTCGACTACGTCGAGGACAGTTTCAGTCGTTTTCGCTTCCTCGACGGTGATGACACCCTCGGGTCCGACCTTCTCCAGCGCATCGGCGACCATTTTGCCAATGGACTCATCGTTGTGCGCAGAGACCGTGGCCACCTGCATGCGGTCCTGATACCCGGCCACAGGCCGCGAACGATCATGGAGCGCGCGTACGGCAGCATCGCGAGCGCGATCCAGACCGCGCTTCAGATCGATGGCGCTTGCTCCGGCGGCAATATTGCGGATTCCTTCAGCAAAGATGCCGTAGGCGAGGAGCGTTGCGGTCGTAGTGCCGTCGCCGACCGCGTCGCCGGTCTTCTCCGCAGCTTCGCGAAGCACGCGCATGCCAAGGTTCTCGACGGGCTGTTTAAGCTCCAGTTCGCGGGCGATGGTTACACCGTCGTTGCAGACCAGAGGGTGGCCGAACTTCTTGTCAATGAGAACGCATTTCGATTTCGGCCCAAGGGTCACTCGCACAGCGTCGGCTACCGCAGCAGCACCACGTAATAACGTTTCACGCGCATCCGAGCGGAAGTGCAGTTCTTTTGCGGGCATGCCCTGGTGATCGCACAAGGTATGCCAAAGTTCAACTGCAGGAAGCGCTTCAGGATCAGGCCACGACTCATCTCCCGCAACGGCCCGGTGCCTCATATGGCGCAATGATCCGCCAAATCACGCGACCCCGCCAGCACGGCAGCCGGATCCTTGCGGGTTGTTGTCCGGGGAGAATCGCAACTCCGAGGTCAGCGGCGCCCGCGCGACGGCCGCGGGAAGCCATGCCCATAAGGATAGCGATATTCGCTGACCCTGTGCGGATAGCGGCCGTAAAACCAGTACGGCGACCGGTACACCACGATCGGGGAATAGAAGCCCCATCCAAACGAACTCCAGAAGATTCCGTCAGCAGGGAGAAAGGTATAAACGCCGAACCACGGATCCCAGTACCAGCCGAGGCCATACCAGCCAGGACCGTACCAGCCAGGACCGCGGCCGACGTACATGGCGGCAACGTTCACGCTGGCTTCCGAGAGATACCCGGAACGCAGACCCGACCAACGGTAAAACTCGTCCTGATATTGCCGGCTTTCGAAGTGCACCGCCTTCAAAGGCGTATCCCCGAGAGTGACCTTACGGGAATCGCCGAGTTTGATCTGCCGGTTTCCCGCTGTCACCTCGGCGGAGCCGTGAAAGACGCGGACTTCGTTGAGGGTGGCATCGAAATCGTACAAGCCATTTTTCAGCAATCTGACGTTGGAGCCGTTCTGCAGAATGCGGATATCGTTCTCCTTGCGGATGTCGAGCACATCCACCATGGCCCGGCCCGTGTCCAGCCGCGCCTGTGTGTTCGCCAGTTCAGGTGAAATCATCGTCAGGGAGCTGTTGTCGGCCAGGCGCAGAAACACGCCGGGCGTCAGCAGAATCTCGACCTTGCCTGCCTGAGTCGAAAGGTTTTGATTGCGCTCGAGTTCGATGCCCACGGCGGCAGCTGGAGTCAGTGCATTCGACCCGATGAACGCCCGGCCTTCCACGTAGTTAATGGTTCCCGGCCGTCCCGGATGAGGCGCGGGAAGCACGTTCACAGCGGGCATCAGAGCCGGCGCAAGGAGAGAGCCGCAGATAAGCAGTCTGACAAAGCTTTTCGGCATTTCCATTTCTCCGCTTGGCGGAGCGCATGCGGCCAGCCATCGCCGCCGCTGGTTTCTCCTTGAGTTAGCGGACCGGCCTGAAGAGTCCACCATAAAGGGCGCAGAAATCTGCGCCAAATTGCGCAGAGACGGACGGCGGGAGTTGCTCTCGCGGCGAAACCATACAGGAAAGAGGCTTGCACTTTGGAAAGAGGCTTGCGCTCCCCACGGTATGGCCAGGCGCCAGTCGATCGATAAACGCGAGAGCGGGATGCCCGGAAACTGCAGCAGGCGAACTCCATGGTGAACGAGGAAATCGCGCGTCTCTTCGAGCGGATGGCGCGGGTCCTCGCTTTCAAGGGCGGCGACCGCTTCCGCATCATGGCCTACGAGCGGGCGGCGGTTTCCGTTCGCGACATCGAAGAGGATCTGGCTTCCATTGCCGCCGTAAAAGAGCTCGAAGAGATTCCCGGCATCGGCAAGGACCTGTCGGAAATGATCGAAGAGTACGTCAGGACCGGGACGATGACCCGGTATGAACGCGAGTGCCGGGGCATTCCACAGGAACTGATCGATCTGATGAGCATTCCGGGTCTGGGCCCGAAAACTCTGGCGCTTCTGCACAAAAAGGCCCACGTCAACGATTTCGAGAGTCTGAAGCGCTGTCTCGACAGCGAGGCGCTGATCAGGCTGAAAGGCTTCGGCGCAAAGAAAGTTGAAAACATCAAACGCGGCATCGAACTGTGGGCTGCCAGCCGGCAACGGATGCTGATCGGCGTCGCATTTCCGCTTGCGGAAAATCTTCTGGAGGAGATCCGCCGGAATCAGCTTGTCAACCGGGCTGAGGCCGCCGGGTCGCTGCGCCGGCGTAAGGAAGACATCGGTGACCTCGACATTCTCATCACGTCAAAGGACGCCCCCGAAGCCCTGAAGCAGCTTGCGGAGCTGCCGATCGTGCGCCAGGTGCTCGAGACGGGTGACACCAAAGCCGCAGTGATTGTCGAAGGCGGCATTCACGTCGACATCCGGGCGGTGCCCGGGAAATCGTTCGGTGCGGCGATGCAGTATTTCACCGGATCGAAGCAGCACAACATTCATTTGCGGAAGATCGCCCGCGAGCGCGGGCTCAAGTGCAATGAGTATGGCCTGTTTCGCGGCCCAAAGCGAATCGGCGGCGAAAAGGAAGACGACATTTACGGAGCGCTGGGGATGCGCACGATGCCTCCCGAACTGCGCGAAGATCGCGGTGAAATCGACGCCGCGATGGCGGGCAGGCTGCCGAAGCTCGTGGATATCGCGGATCTGCGGGGCGATCTGCATACGCACTCCACCTGGTCCGACGGCAAGTCGACGATCGAGGAGATGGTCGAACATGCCGAAGAACTCGGGTACGAATACATCGCGCTGACGGACCATTCTCCGTCGGCGCGCGTCGCTCATGGACTCGACCGGGCACGCCTTGAAAAGAAGATCGATGCGATCGAGCGGCTGCGGAAAACGAGAAAGAACCGGGCCCCGCACATTCTGATGGGCGCCGAAGTCGACATCCTGAGTGACGGCAAACTCGATTATCCCGACGACATCCTCGCGCGTCTCGATATTGTCGTGGCCGGCATCCACTCCGTTTTCAAACAGAGCAAAAGCCGGATCACAGGCCGGTTTCTTGATGCCATCCACAATCCGGCGGTCCATATCCTGGTCCACCCGACTTCACGGCTGCTCGGGTCGCGCGAGCCGCTCGAACTGGATTTCGACGCCGTGGTGCGCGCGGCCATCGAGGCCGATGTTGCGCTCGAAGTGAACGGATCTATGTACCGGTTGGATCTTAACGACGTAATGGCCAGGGCCGCCCAGGAAGCCGCTGCGCTGCTGGCCATCGGATCGGACGCGCACAGCACAGCACAGATGGACCAGATTCGCTACGGCGTGTTTCAGGCCCGGCGCGGATGGGTGGAAGCCCGTTCCGTGATCAACACCTGGCCGTGGGCGGAGCTGAGTCAGTGGCTCAGACACAAGCGCACACATCAAGTCATGAAGTTCAGAAAGGCGGTATCCGTATGAAAACGACTTTAAGTGTAATCAAGGCTGACATCGGCTCACTGGCCGGGCACATGGCGCCATCGCAGCTCCTGCTGGAAACAGTGAGGGAGCATGTAGCGAGACGCGGCCGCGGCCTGATCACAGAGCATTACGTCAGCCACACCGGCGATGACGTCGCCATTCTCATGACGCACACCCGCGGCGAAGGTGACGAAGAGATTCACCGCCTCGCGTGGGATGCATTCCTCGCGGGCACTCAGGCCGCCCGTCAGCAGGGCCTCTACGGCGCCGGTCAGGACCTCCTGAAGGATTCCTTCTCCGGCAACGTGAAAGGCATGGGTCCCGCCGTTGCCGAAATGGAGTTCGAGGAACGGCCCAATGAGCCTTTCCTGTTCTTCGCCGCCGACAAGACCGATCCCGGCGCTTACAACCTGCCCCTCTATCTGGCCTTCGCCGACGTCATGAATACGCCGGGGCTGATACTCTCGCCCAGGATTTCGAAGGGATTCCGCTTCGTCATCATGGACGTGAACAATACGGAAGGCGATCGTGTCATCGAGCTGAACGCTCCCGAGGAGATTTATGACATTGCGGCGCTGCTGCGCGATCCGGAGCGCTATGTGGTCGAGTCGGTGTGGTCGCGCGCAACCGGCGACCAGGCCGTGGCTGTGGCCACGTCACGTCTGCACAATATCGCGGGCAAGTACACCGGCAAAGACGATCCGGTGATGCTGGTCCGCGTCCAGATGGATTTCCCGGCTACGGGCGAAATCCTGGCGCCTTATGCGATCGGGCATTTTGTAGGGGGCTGCATGCGCGGTTCGCACCAGATGCCGCTCATGCCGGTGCCGTCGAACACCTGCATCAGCTACTTCGACGGCCCACCGGTGGTCAGTTGCACGGGGTTCTGCATGCACGAAGGCAAGCTGACCGAGCCGATCGACGCATTTGCGCAGCCCTTCTGGGACACAGTTCGCGACCGCGTCGCCAGCAAGGCGATGGAGATGCGCCGGCAGGGTTTCGTGGGCACAGCGATGCTGCCGATGTCCGAACTCGAGAACACACGAATCACCGAGAAACAG
>CAZXCO010000932.1:0-3041 GCA_964639095.1 uncultured Solibacteraceae bacterium | reverse complement strand
ATCGGACGTGTAGAGCGCCAGGTTCTGCGGCGCCCCCATGTCCCGCGTTTCGGGCGCAACCGCCGCACGCGCCGCGGCGATGGCGTGCAATGTGCTGGTCGATGCCGTATCGAGAATCATGCCGAACCAGTCCTCCGGCAGGCCCAGCCAGTGGAGCAGCCAGCGCAGCGTGACCACTTCCAGCTCCGTGACAGCGGGCGACGTCTTCCAGAGAATGCCGTTGGCATTCAGCGCCGCCGCCAGCAGCTCCGCGAGAACCGCCGGAGGAGACGACGTGTTGGCGAAGAATGCCAGAAAACGCGGATGGTTCCAGTGGGTGATGCCCGGCAGGATCACCCGTTCGAAGTCTTCAAAGATGTGTTCGAGGCTTTCGCCGCACTCCGGACCGTGGGCCGGCAAAGCATCGGCGATATCGTTGGGCCGGACGGTCGAAAGCACCGGGTACCGCTCCGGCGATTCGAGATAATCCGCCACCCAATCCACTAGTTTGTGGCCGAACTCGCGGAAGTCACCCATTCGCCGCGGCCTTCTTCGTCTGCGGCAGCCAGCCCGCGAACCAGTTGGAGAATTCCTCGAGGGCGCGCAGGGTTTCCGGCGCCAGCGGCGTCAGAAGCGCGGCGGAATGCTGGCCCCGCAGCTCGACCGCGCGTTTGACGGCCGTCGGGAAGGGAAATTTCCCGGCCCATTCTGCAAACTCGATCAGCCTGGCTTCGAGCCGGTCGATCTGGTGCTCGTCTTTTGCTGCGACCGCGCGGTCGAGGCCGGCCAACAACTCCGGCAGCGCGCAGGCCGAGCTGGAAATCACGCCGTCCGCGCCCGCCCGCAGCGCTTTCGCCGCCGTCCGGTCATCGCCGCTGAAGAGCGCGAAGGGCCCGGCCCGCCGCAATTCCAGAAGCTCTTCGAACAGCGTCCAGTCGCCGCTCGAATCCTGAACGCCGGCGAAGCGGCCGGTATGGATCAGTTTGCGCATCAGACCCAACTCAAGTTTAGAGGTTGCCTGGGGGAAGTTGTGAATGAGGAGAGGCACCGCGTCCCCGGTCTCTTTCGCGAACTGGAGATAGAACTCCTCGAGTTCCGGCTGCGCGTAACGGAAGAAATACGGTGGCATCAGCACCAGTCCATCGGCTCCCGAGGAGATCGCTCCATCGGCGAGCTGGATGGCGCCGGCCAGCGTCGAATGCGAGACGTCCACCAGCAGAGGCACCCGGCTGCGCTTCACGCTGAGGTAGACCAGCCTCTGCCGCTCCGCGATGCTGTAGTTCAGAAATTCGCCCGTCGCTCCAAGCAGGCAGATCCCTTTCACTCCGCCACCGGCGAGGAAATCGAGAAGGTCGAGCAGGCCGGAAAAGTCGGGATCCTGCGAATCCGCCTTTCTCGGCGTGAGAGCGGAGGCAAACACGCCGGCGAGTTCAAGTTGTCGCGGCGCGCGTGCCATCAGTCAGTGTCCCGGTCTGGAAGTCCCTGGAACGGCGGCGCAAACCGCAGGTGAAGCAGAGGAGTACGTAATTTCCCTTGCGGAATTGCCGGTACCACTGTCACCGCATATTCGCTCATTCATTGCCAATCAATCGAAAGCGTACTGGTGTGACACTTAAGGAACAGATAGCACATCTTTCTGAACCGATACTCGAGGAGAGGAATGCGTCTGCATGATCTGATCGCGGCCTCGGCCGCGATCGCGCCGCCCGCATTCGGATATCAGGTCATCCAGAATCCTGGCCCGAAGGGCTTCGGTTATTACGGCGGCACTGCCGACACACCCGACATTACGGTTCAATTCGATGCAAGAAGCCTTTTCGGCTGGACCAACCGGGGTGGCGCCGAGCAGGGCCTCAGCTTTGTACTCGATACCGGCAACGGCTTCGTCAGCCTGGTCGCGGCTCCGGGTTTTCAGGTCACTCTGAACGGATTTGATTACAATGTCGCCGGCGCCCAGCCGTGGACACTGAAGGTCTTTTGATGGCGGTCCGGATTCCACGACCGTGCTGGACGATTTCAGCGAGACCACCCTTGCGGCCGCACCCGAGCCTTCCTCGATGGCGCTGCTCTGCCTGGGCGGCCTGAGTCTCATCGGCTTCCGGCGGAAAATCCGCAACTGAAGCCTCCCGATTATCGGGCCTTGTACAGCAATTCCGCGTCGGAGCGCCGCACGTAGTTCGCTTCGATAGCGGCCGGGTCCTGCGCCAGCCCTTCCGCCGCGCGCCTGATGGCGATCTGCGCGATCGCGCCCGCCAGCACGCGTGGCGCACGCACGAGTTCCGAGCGCTCGAATCGCGTGCCGGACAGTTGCGGAACGAACGTATCGAAATCCTGCGAGATCCATTCGACGTCTCCGGCAGGCAACAGCCCCAGGAATCTCTGAAACGGCAGGACGGTTTCGGGGACGATCGGACGTCCCGCGCCGTCATAGAGCGCGGCATAGACCTCGCCCCTGTGCGCGTCGATAATTGTGGCCCGCGCGGCGGAGCGCCCGAACGCGGCCAGCGCTTCCAGATTGGACACCGCCACCACGCGCCGGCCCAGAACTTCCGCGAGTCCCTTGACGGCTGAGAGACCGACGCGCACGCCCGTGAAGGAACCAGGCCCCGAAGCGCCCGCAAACAGCTCGATATCGGCCAGCCTGGCCCCCGCCCGCGCAAGCAGGGCCTCGATTTCAGCGAACAATACGCGGCTGAATCCGCGCGGCGCGTCGAGCAGCGCTTCTTCACGCACGCCTGTTTCATCCGCCAGCGCGATGCCGCCCGAATCCGCCGTAGTGTCGATCGCCAGCGTCAGCATGTTATTTCGTGAGGGTGTAATTCCGGTCGAGCGCGTAGACTTTTCCGAGTCCGTTCATTCCGTAGATCCGGACGTGCAGCGCGGCCGGATAATGGCTCGCAAGATTCGCCGGAATGCTGAAGGTTCCACTGGCGCCCGTGCCGATGACCCGGTAGCTCCGGCCATCTACCGTCACGTCGCCGGTCCACTCATACGTCATGTGCTTGAGGGCCTTCGATTCGCGTTTGAGGCGGATCGAGAAACGCGGCGGGCTCGCCAGCGAA
>CAZXCO010000931.1:0-10559 GCA_964639095.1 uncultured Solibacteraceae bacterium | reverse complement strand
TGGCCGATCTCGTCGCCGCCACGGATCATCGGAACGCCCTGCGAGAGAAGGAGGGTCACCAGAAAGTTGCGAATCTGTCTCTGCCGCAGGGCATTGATCGCCTCGTCGTCTGTCGGCCCCTCAATACCGTGATTCCACGAGTGGTTGTCGCCGGAACCGTCGCCGTTGTTTTCGCCATTCGCCTCGTTGTGTTTCTCGTTGTAACTGACGAGGTCCAGCAGGGTAAAGCCGTCATGCGCCGTAATGAAATTGACACTCGCCGAAGGATGGCGCCCGTCCCGCTGGTACAGGTCGCTGGAACCGGTGAGCCGGTAGCCCAGTTCGGCAAGTTGGCCTGCGTCGCCCTTCCAGTAACGGCGTACCGTGTCGCGATACTTGCCGTTCCATTCCGCCCATAAAGTCGGAAACTTGCCCACCTGATAGCCGCCTTCGCCGACATCCCAGGGCTCCGCGATCAGCTTTACCTGGGAAACCACCGGGTCCTGGTTCACGATATCGAAAAAGGCGGAAAGGCGGTCCACTTCGTGAAGTTCGCGCGCCAGCGCGGCGGCCAGATCGAAACGGAATCCATCCACGTGCATCTCGAGGATCCAGTAGCGGAGACTGTCCATGACGAGCTTCAGCACCTGCGGATGGCGGACGTTCAGCGTGTTTCCTGTCCCTGTGTAATCCATGCAGTAACGCGGATTTTCCATCAGGCGATAGTAGACGGGGTTATCGATTCCCTTGAAACTCAGTGTCGGGCCGAGATGATTGCCCTCGGCGGTGTGGTTGTAAACAACGTCGAGGATGACTTCGATTCCGGCGCGGTGAAGATTTTTCACCATGGATTTGAATTCGCCGACCTGTTCCCCATGATCTCCGGAACTGCAATAGCGGGCTTCCGGGGAGAAAAAGTTGATGGTGTTGTAACCCCAGTAGTTGCGGAGACCGCTGCGCACGAGGTACTCATCATCCAGGAAGGCGTGAACGGGCATGAGTTCCACAGTGGTCACGCCGAGTTTCTTCAGATAATCGATCGTGGTGGGAAATCCAAGGCCGGCATAGGTGCCGCGCAAAGGCCCCGGAACATCCGGATGGCGCGCGGTCATTCCCTTGACATGCGTTTCGTAAATAACGGACTCGTGCACTGGAATCGCAGGCGGGCGGTCGTTTTCCCAATCGAAGTGGGAACTGGTGACCACCGATTTGGGAACGCCCCAGGCGCTGTCTCCTTCGTCCAGGACTGTGTCATCCTGGCCGACCTGATACCCGAATACCGGCGCTTCCCAGTTCACCTGCCCCGACAGGGCGCGGGCGTAAGGATCGATCAATAATTTCCGGCAGTTGAAACGCTGGCCCCGATCCGGATTATAAGGACCGCAGATACGGTATCCGTATAACTGGCCCGGCTTGATTCCCTGAAGATAACCATGCCACACGTTTCCCGTGCATTCGCGGAATCGAAAGCATTCTGTGGCCTCACCGCCGTCGTGGCTTTCGAAGAGACAGAGCTCGACGCCAGTGGCTCCCTCGGAATAAATGGAAAAGTTCACCCCGACTCCGTCCCATGTCGCTCCTTGAGGGTATGGCTTTCCAGGAAGTAGTTGCTTCATGATTCCAACAAAAATGGGGCAAAATAAAGCCTGCGTCAAGGCCCGCGGGCTGACCGTATGGTTCATAGCACGCGGCCTGCCATCCGCATATTTCGAACGTGTGACAGTTTGCACTCATGACCGTTGCTGAGAGAAATTCCGGGCGATTCCGTCATGAATGTCACGAAAATCGTGTAGCGGACGCGTGGGGTTACCTGTAAGATTGGGCCAGGTGGCGGTTGTGGAGCGGGGGGTGGATGCCGTGTCCCGAAGCGATCAGATTCTGGAAGGCCTCAAGGTCGATCTCGACCGGGCTCAGAAGGACCTGGAAGCTGCTCAGCTTGCGTTGCGCTCCATCGCCAACGATCCGAGGCAACTGCCGCGCATTCCGACCGGCCGTCCGCAGCCGGAAGGCTGCGAGTTAATCCGGGAGGCTTTCCGAGCGGAAAGAGAAGCGCGGGAACGCTACCTCGAAGCCCTTCATCGCTTCAATCATTTCGCGATTTACCGTTGAGATTGTCTGAATTTCCGGCAGAACTTCCGGAGTTCGGCCGCGACGCATTCTATTACCGGCCGCCAGTCGCCGGGCGCAGGCTGGCGAAAGAGCCGCATGGCGGGATACCACGGCGTATCTTCGCGATCGAGCATCCACCTCCAGTCGGCCTCCCACGGGAGCATGGTCCAGACAGGGCGGCCCAGCGCCCCGGCGAGATGGGCGGCCATTGTGTCGACGGTGATCAGGAGATCCATATTCATCAGGGCGGCCGCGGTATCGGCGATCTCGTGTGAATGCGCGGCTGTGTCGTACGGCGCCCGCGCCGGCGGAAGCAATGCAAGCTCGGCGCGCTGGCATCCGCGCTGGAAGCTGAAGAAGCTGCAATCGCCGGCGTCGAGCAGGGGTTCCATTTCGCCGAATGTCATGGATCGCGCCGGATTCCAGTCGCTAGAAGCCCAGACCAGGCCGACCTTCGGCGCCTCGTCCTCCCCGAGAGCGGCGCGGCTCTGAAGAACGGCGTGCGGGGGGATGTCGAGATAGGGAATTTCGCGGGGAATTGTGTCCGCAGCCGTCCGGAAGGCGCGCGGCAATTCGGTGACTTCAATCTGCTGATCCCAGTCGCCCCCGGGCAGCGCGCAGGCGTCGGACCACGTGACCACCGCATCGGTCCCGCGAAGCCGCGAGAGGAGACCGACCATCTCCGGATGCGTCTGGACGACCACCCGGCGCGCGCGGCGGCGGACGAGCGGTGCATATCGCAGAAACTGAATGGCGTCGCCGTAACCGTGGAGGCACCGGATGACAACCCTTTTCCCGTCGAACGGCTCACCGTCCCATAAGGCCCCAGGGTCCGGCGCCCCGCGAGCCGCGATCCGGTCGCTTTCGCGCCAGGCGCTTTCGAAATCTCCGAGCAGCATCCAGCATGTCCACAGACGGGAGCCGCACAAGGCCGGATCGTATCCGGAACCTTCGGCGAGCTGAAAATATCCGGCGGCTTCTCTGATCCGGCGCTGGTGGAATGCGTCCATTCCGCGGTCGAAATCATACGCGGTTTTTGCGCCATGCGGAAGTAATAAGTGCCTCGGGAACGCCACCATGCGGGGACCAGCACTCTATGAACCAGTGTCAGACGGTACACGCAGGAGCTGTTAAAGGCATTGAATCGAACCGATAAGCAATTCAGGAAGGTTGTGTAACTGAAATCAAACAAAGTAGCGTGAAAGCGGAGCTACAAACGATCAGCATGAACAGGACTGTTCTTATTACGGGGGGCGCAGGCTTCATCGGAGCGCACGTCGCCAACGAACTGCTCGCGAGCGGCTATGCGGTGAAAGCGCTCGACAGCCTGGTGCCGCAGGTGCACGGACCTGAGCGGAAACGCCCGGAATACCTCTCTCCGGACGTGCAGTTGCTCATCGGCGATATTCGCGACGCGGCTGCCGTGACGGAAGCTCTTGATCGTGTGGATGCCGTGATCCATCTCGTGTCTCTCGTCGGCGTCGGCCAGAGTATGTATCAGATCTCGGAATATACCAGTGTTAATAACCTTGGCACTGCGATGTTAATGCAGATACTAAGTGCGCGCCCGGTGGAGCGGCTGGTAATTGCTTCCAGTATGAGTATCTATGGCGAGGGATGTTATCGGGACTCAAAAGGCCATATCGGTATACCCGCGCCGCGAGGTATTGAACAGCTCAGGCTGGGGGATTGGGAAGTGAGGAATCGTCAGGGCGAAGTCCTGACGCCGGCGCCCACTCCCGAGGCAAAAAGACCGGATCTGGCGTCCGTCTACGCGCTTTCCAAGTACGATCAGGAACAGATGTGCCTCATGGTGGGGCGCGCCTACAGTATCGAAACGGTTGCTTTACGGTTCTTCAATACTTATGGACCTTACCAGGCGCTCTCCAACCCATACACAGGCGTCCTGAGCAACTTCGCTTCGCGTGTGCTGAACGGCAATCCGCCGCTGATCTTCGAGGACGGGATGCAGGAGCGGGACTTCGTGAGCGTCTACGACGTGGCAGTTGCCTGCCGTCTGGCGCTGGAATCGCCAGGCGCGCCCGGGAGGGCTTTCAACATTTCGAGCGGCGTGCCGATGACTGTGGCGGAGGCGGCCCGCCGGACGATCCGTGCGATCGGGCGCAATGGCCTTGAGCCGGAAATCACGGGCAGGTACCGCATGGGCGATATTCGTCATTGCTTCGCGGATATCAGCCTGGCGCGCGACGTGCTTGGCTGGGAGCCGCGCATGTCTTTTGAAACCGGACTAGAGGACCTGGCGAAATGGCTGGATGGCCAGACGGCTGTGGATCGCGGACTCGAAGCCAGGGCGGAACTGTCGGCTCAGGGGCTGATGGTATGAAGCGCAACGCCGCAGGGAAAACCAGGGGATTCCGGCCCGGGCTCGTGGAGCGCTTCCGTCCTGGCGAATTCGAACGCGTGGAAAGCGTGCTGGCGGACTTGCGCGCGCTGGGCGTCCGGGAGTTGCGCACGACCGTCTCCTGGGCGGACTGGTATGCGTCCGAAGGTGACGGATGGTACGCGTGGCTGCTGCCGCGGCTGGCGAAAGAGGTCAATGTGCTGCCTTGTTTTGTGCACACGCCTCTCTCCATCGGAGTCGTCCCGAAGGTTTCGTCGCCACCGGAGACGCCGAAATCCTATGCGGATTTCATCGACGTAATGATCACACGGTTCGGCCAGCATTTCGAGTGGCTGGAACTCTGGGATGAGCCGAGCGATCCCGCCCTCTGGGATACGCGCCTCGACACCGAATGGCGCGTCTTCAGCGAGATGATCGGGGGCGCCGCCTACTGGGCGCGCAAGCGCGGCAAGAAGACGGTTCTGCCCGGCCTCTGGCCGGCTGATGCGGACTGGCTGGCGCTTATGGAACAGGGGGGCGTCCTCGCCTATATCGACGCCGTCGGACTCCATGGATTTCCCGGATCTCCGGAAGTTCGCTGGAGCGGATGGGATCAGGACGTGAAAAGGATTCGAACGGCTCTCAAACAGGCCGGCGTGCACGCGGAACTCTGGATCACGGAGACCGGGTTTTCGACCTGGAGGGATGGCGAGCGAGCCCAGATCCGCGCTTTTCTCGAGGCCATGGACGCTCCGGTCGAACGTGTTTACTGGAAGGAGACACAGGACCGCGTGACCGCATCGTCCGATTCCTTTCACGCCGACGAGCGCGAGTGCCACTACGGACTGAAGCGCGCAGACGGAAGTCCCAAGCTGCTGTACAGCGCGTGGGTCAAGGGAGGACTGGAGGCGATCCGGCAGTCGATCGAGGAGCCGCGGCGTCCGCGCAGCGCGCACGAGAGTCCGCGGCGCGTACTGATTACGGGCGGGGCGGGCTTCATCGGCACGAACCTGGCGGACAGGCTCCTTTCCTCCGGGCGCCCTGTGACGATTTACGACGATCTTTCGAGAGGAGGCGTGGAGCGTAATCTCGCGTGGCTGCGAGCGCGGCATGGGGATCTGCTGCACATCGAAACTGCCGACGTTCGCGACCGGCAGTCGTTGCGGAAGGCCGTTCGTCAGGCCGAGCGGATCTTTCATTTCGCGGCGCAAGTGGCTGTCACCACCAGCCTGGTCGATCCGATTGTCGACTTCGAGGTGAACGTCGGGGGCACTCTGAATCTGCTGGAGGAGATCCGCGGACTCGAGAGTCCGCCGCCGTTGCTCTTTACGTCGACCAACAAGGTCTACGGGGCGCTGGCGGATCTTGCGCTGGAAAAGAGCCAAACGCGTTATCAGCCGCTGGACGTCGGTCTCCGGACTGGCATCAGCGAAGAGCGGCCGCTCGACTTCCACAGTCCTTATGGTTGTTCGAAGGGCGCGGCCGATCAGTACGTGCTCGACTATGCGCGGACGTTCGGGCTGCCGGCCGTGGTGTTTCGCATGAGCTGCATCTACGGATGTCACCAGATGGGCACGGAAGATCAGGGCTGGGTTGCTCATTTTCTGATCCGCGCCCTCTCCGGGGAACCGATCGTTGTTTATGGCGACGGCATGCAGGTGCGCGACATTCTGTTTATCGACGATCTGGTGGATGCGTTTCTGCTGGCCCATGCCAACATCCACACGCTCTCGGGAGAAGCCTTCAACATTGGCGGCGGGCTCGGTAACACCATAAGTCTGCTGGAACTGCTGGATCTGATCGGAACCGCGCACGGCCGGAAACCGCCGGTGCGAATGGAAAGCTGGCGCTGCGCCGACCAGAGGTACTACGTTTCGGATACGCGCAAGTTCAGGGCGGCGACGGGATGGTCGCCCAGAGTGAACGCACGGCAGGGCATCGAGCGTCTTTACCGCTGGCTGAAGGAATACCACGCTCCGGCTCCGCCGCCGGCGTTGAAAGCAGGCGATCGGCCTTATGCGCTTTTGTCTCATTAACCCGCCATGGACGTTCGATGCGAGCATCTATTTCGGATGCCGCGAGCCGCATCTGCCTCTGGAGTACGGCTATTCCAAAGCGCTGCTGGAACGCGCGGGCCACGCGGTCGAGATCGTCGACGGACAGTCAGCGGGGCTCGATATGGCTGAGATTCGCGAGCGCGTGGCGGCTTTCCGGCCCGAGATTTCGGTTGTCACGACGGCGCCCAGTTACCTGTTCTGGCGGTGCGCCCCGCCGGAACTTCGGGTGCCGCAGGAGACCGCCCGCGGCATCCGGGATATCTGCGGAAAGCTTGTTGCGGTGGGGCCGCATGGCTCCACCACGCCTCGCGCCACGGTGCGAAAGCTCGATGCGGATGCGGCAGTGATGGGCGAGTGCGAAGAGGTGCTGCCGCAACTCGCGGGCGACTGGAAGTACGTGGATGCGCTCTGCTTTCGCGACGGCGCCACGATTTGCACGGGAAGCGGGACACACGCTTCCGGAATGGCGGATCTCCCTGCTCTGCACTGGGATCAGGAAACGATCCGCCGCCATCGCCATCATCACCATCGCTTCGACGCTCCGCCTGAAGGGCCGGGCGCTGAAATGGAAACGTCGCGCGGGTGCCCGTACCACTGCACCTTTTGCGCCAAGGACAACTTCAGGAACCGATTCCGCAGACGTCCTCTGGACGTTGTTGCGGAGGAACTGGACGGGCTGATCGCAAAAGGCGTCGAGTACGTGTACTTCATCGACGAGATCTTTCTTCCCTATCGCGACTTGCTGCAAATGATTGCGAAGCGCAGAATCCGGTTCGGCATTCAGACGCGCATTGATCTGTGGGATGAGGATGCGATCCGGCTGCTGGGCGATGCCGGCTGTGTTTCGATCGAGGCCGGCGTCGAGAGCATTACGGAAGCGGGGCGCGAGAGGCTGCACAAAAAGTGCCGGGTGGCGACCGATGAGCTGTCGCGGCGTCTCGTTCTCGCAAAGACGGCGGCGGGAATTCCCTTCGTGCAGGCGAACCTGATGGACTCGGCGGACGACGATCCGGACGATGTCGAGGCATGGCGCGAGGAACTGCGCCGCTATGGCGTCTGGGCCAACAAGCCCGTGCCGATGTTTCCCTATCCCGGTTCGCCGGATTACACGCTGCGTTGGGGAGAAGCGGACGATTCGGCGTGGGAAAGGGCTCACGATTTCTACCTTTCGAAATTCGATGAGTTCAGCGATGTTCAGGAGCAGCGTCCGGCTCCGCTGATTCAACTGGAGCTCGCCGGTGGCCGGAGAAACTGAGCCGCAAATCCGACGCGTGCTGATGACCGGCGACACGGTCGGCGGCGTGTGGACATTCACGCTCGAACTCGCGGCCGGCCTTGCGGCGCGTGGCGTCGAAACCCTGCTGGCTACCTTCGGCGCACTGCCCTCGGCGGCTCAGAAGGCTGAAGCCAGGGCGGTTCCCGGCCTGTGTTTCCTCGCGAGCGCCTTCCGGCTGGAATGGATGGAGGATCCCTGGGAGGACGTGGCCGTGGCGGGCCGATGGCTGCTGGATCTGGAGCGCGAGTATAGCCCGGACGTCATCCATCTCAATTCGTTCGGCCATGGCGCGCTGCCGTGGTCTGTGCCTGTTGTCCTTATGGCGCACTCGTGCGTTCTCTCCTGGTGGACCGCCGTCAGGGGCACGGCGATCCCTGCGGAATGGAATACGTATCGGGCGGAAGTGGCGCGGTCGCTCGCTGCCGTGGATCTCATCACCGCGCCTTCGGCAGCAATGGCCGCGGCGCTCGGGCGCCACTACGGCAGCGCGAGTTCTTCATGCAAAGTGATTCCGAACGGCCGCGCGGCGGCGAAATTTCACAAACGTGAGAAGAGGCCTTTTATTCTGACCGCGGGACGTCTGTGGGATGAAGCGAAGAATGTAGCGATCCTCGCTCAGGTGGCGCCGGAACTCCCATGGCCGCTTTACGTGGCCGGCGAAGCGCGGGGCTGGAATGGTGCGCGCGAATTGAAACTGAGTGGATGCCGCATGCTGGGGGCTCTGCCGGCCGTGGAGCTTGCGGAATGGCAGGCGCGCGCCGCCATTTACGCCGCACCGGCGCGTTACGAGCCGTTCGGCCTCTGTGCCCTCGAAGCGGCCCTCTCCGGCTGTGCGCTCGTCCTCGGAGATATCGAGAGCCAGCGCGAAATCTGGGGTGAAGCCGCGTTGTTCGTATCTCCCGATGACGCGCACGGTCTGCGGGAAGCGCTCAGGAATTTGATCGCCAACCCTGGCCTTCGGCAGACGATGGCCCGGCGCGCATACGAACGAGCCCTGACGTTCGACGCCGCACACATGGCGCAGGCCTGGCTCGACACATACGAAGAGATGCGCGTGGCGAGGAAGAAACAATGCGTTTCGTGATCTTTACCCATTCGCTGGTTTCGGACTGGAACCACGGCAACGCTCACTTTCTGCGCGGTGTGGCGACGGAACTGGTACGGCGCCGTCATACGGTCACGATTCTCGAGCCGGCCGACGGATGGAGCCGGAGGAATCTCATCGAGCATCACGGCGCGCAGGCCATTGCAGAGGTAAGGAAAGCCTATCCGCTGATTTCCAGTCAGCTTTATAACGAGCAGACGCTCGATCCCGGCGAAGCACTGCGTGATGCCGACATCGTGCTGGTTCATGAGTGGAATTCGCACGATCTGGTGCGGCGCATCGGAGAACATCACCGGAAGCATCATTTCTACCGCCTCTACTTCCATGACACCCACCATCGCAGTGTCACCGATCCGCTTTCGATGGGCGCATACGACCTTCGCTATTACGATGGCGTGCTGGCGTATGGCGGCGTGATCCGCGATACGTATCTGCGAAACAACTGGGCGGCGCAAGCCTGGACATGGCACGAGGCGGCGGATACCAGTGTGTTTCGTCCGCTGCCATGCGACGAAAAGGCCGGCGACCTGGTCTGGATCGGCAACTGGGGCGATGGCGAGCGGACCGAAGAGCTGCGCGAGTTTCTGATCGAACCTGTGAAAGCGCTCGGGTTGAAGGCTACTGTTTACGGCGTTCGTTATCCGCGGGAGGCCGTGGATGAATTGAGCGCCGCGGGGATCGGGTATGCCGGGTGGTTGCCGAATCATCGCGTGCCGGAGGCGTTTGCCCGCTACCGCGTGACGATCCACGTACCGCGAAGGCCGTACGCGGGGGCGCTGCCGGGTATTCCGACGATCCGGCCATTCGAGGCGCTGGCGTGCGGAATTCCGATGGTTTCGGCTCCGTGGCTGGATTGCGAAGGACTGTTTCGAACGGGCCGCGACTTTCTTTCCGCGAAAGACGGAGCAGAGATGAAAACTCAACTGGAAGCATTGCTGAGCCGGCCGGCGCTCGCCCGGCAGGTTGCCGCCGACGGCCTGGAGACGGTCGCTGCTCGCCATACCTGCGCTCATCGCGTGAACGAGCTTCTGGCCATTGCGGAAAGGCCGGAGCGCGCGGCTCTGGAGTTTGCCTGGAGCGGAGGGGCGCACTGATGCAGATCGCGTTCTTCGGATCGAGCCTGGTATCGGCCTACTGGAACGGCGCCGCGACTTACTATCGCGGGATCATTCGTGCGTTGGCGAATCAGGGTCATCGGGTGACGTTCTATGAGCCGGACGCATGGGACCGCCAACGGCATCGCGATATGGAAGATCCGCCGTGGGCCCGTGTGGTCGTTTATCCGGCGACGGAACAGGATGCGTGCAGAGCGGTTGAAGATGCGCGCGGAGTGGATCTTGTCGTCAAGACCAGCGGCATTGGCGTATTTGATTCGCTGCTGGAAGCCGCTGTACTCGATCTCAAGAACAGCTCGAATCTGGTGGTCTTCTGGGACGTGGATGCGCCGGCGACGCTGGATCGCGTGCAGACCCGCGCGGACGATCCGTTTCTGTGGCTCATTCCCCACTTCGACGCGATATTCACCTACGGCGGCGGCGATCCGGTCGTGTCGGCATATCGGGCGCTCGGGGCGCGGGAATGCGTTCCGATCTATAACGGGCTCGATCCCGCGACCCACTATCCTGTCGAGCCGGAGGAAAGATTCGAAGGCGATCTGGGGTTTCTCGGCAATCGCCTGCCCGATCGCGAGCG
>CAZXCO010000930.1:0-2785 GCA_964639095.1 uncultured Solibacteraceae bacterium | reverse complement strand
CAAACATGCGGCGAATCGTGGCCCACATGAACGCGGCGCTGGTCGAACGATAGTCGTCGCCGAGCTTGGCGCGCAAGAGAGGCCGCCACATTTTCTCGAACACGCTGCGCCCCGAAATGCGTGTGAGCCATTCCTCGACGGTCAGGTGCTCGAGTTTGTCCGGTGACTCCAGCCTTGCCGCGCGCGCGATCGCCAGTCCGAAGAGAAGCTTTTCGAACGGAGTGAGAAGCGGAAACCGCAGGTAATCGACGGCGCTTGAAAACGAATGCAGTTGCCCGCCGCAGTAGAATCCTGTTCGCGTCTGCCGCCAGCACATCTGCAGGTCGAGGCCGAGCTCAGCGAGCAGGCACCGGAGCGCCGAGTCGGATGCCAGTGTGACGTGGTAGTGGCGGTCCCACACGACGTCCCCGATCTGCCACGCGCTCGCGAGTCCGCCCGGCTCGGGGCCGGCCTCGAAGATATTCACCGTGTGACCGAATCGGCTCAACTCGGAGGCGAGGGTCATTCCGAGAATGCCGCCGCCAATGATGCCCCAGTGCAGGCCCATACTCATGCCACAGCTCTGACGCCTGAAGAAATGGGAGATTCCGAGACGCGGCCGCCCGATGCGCTGTAAACGCGGCTGCATTCGGAACACCGATGCTCCACGGTCTCGGGATGTTTGCCCGGCTCGAACCGCGCGAACGGCTGGCCGCAGCGGCAAACGTAGCCGATTGTGCGCGCGGGATTTCCCACGACGAGATGAAAGTCCTCCACGGACCGCGTCACCACCGAGCCCATCCCGACCATGGCGAAGCGGCCGATCGCAAGATCGCAGCCGATGATCGCCCCGGCGCCGATGGTGGCGCCAGCGCGCACGACCGTCGGCCGCGTATTCTCGTCCGGCTCGCTGGCGCGGAGGTCGCTCAGTTCGGCGTTCGCCGCCCGCGGGAAACGATCGTTTGTGAAGATGGTTCCGGCGCTGATCATCACTCCGTCTTCGATCGTCACCGCCGTGCAGATATAGACGAAGGCGTTGATCTTCACCAGATTCCCGATGCGCACGTCATAGCTGATGTGCGTCTTCTCGCCAACAATCACGCGCTCTCCGAGGACGGTGTCCCGGCGGATATGAACGTTATCCCAGATCGAAGAACCTTCTCCGATCCGGACGCCGTCCTCGATGAGGGCCGTGGGATGAATTCGAGTGCTCATGCGGCGGCAACTGCAGGAGTGTCCACCATGGATTCTTCGCCCTTCGGCACGGGAGTCCACGCGTCGGATGCGAGCGCCCGGTAGCCGGCCTGAATGACTTCCACCGAGGCCACCGCGTCATCCGCGTCGATGACCAGCTTCTCCAGACCCTGTATCGCGGCGGAGAAGTTGGCAATCTGCTCGCGGAACGCCTGGTTTTTGTCGTAACCGTTGCCGAACTGAGTCCAGTCGGCATTACCCTGCCGCCGGTAGAAGGAGCCCTTCCAGCCGACGCGCAGCGTTCCCTCCGAGCCGTAGATTGAAATGTAGTCGTCGCACTGCTTGTTGATACTCCATGAGAGGTCCATTCTGCCGATGGCTCCTCCGCATGCGCGCGCGGTCACGTGCACCGTCTCCTCGACCGGGAGGCCCTGAATCTCGGGTCCTTCGACCGCATGGATGACATCGAGCGGGCCGATGAAATACCGCATGATGTCGACGGAATGCGTGCCGTTGTCGATGAAAACGCCGCCGCCGCTGATCCGGCGGTCGGAGTTCCAGCGCTTGGACATATCCACGAAGGACATGAATGTGTTCTCGAACAGAACCAGGTCGCCGAGGACGCCGGAGTTGACGATTTCTCTGGCCCGCACCACATCCTCGACGTAGCGGAACTTGGACCCCATGGTGAACAGCACGCGGTGGTCGCGCGCCGCCCGCCGGATCTGGCGCGCGGTTTCGAGGCCGATGCTGACCGGCTTTTCACAGAGCACGGGAATTCCGCGCTCGAGAAAGTCGATGGAAATCGGCCCGTGCGCCACAGGCGGAGTGGCCACGATGACTGCATCGATCTCGCCGCCGTCAGCCAGCGCGGTGTGCGACGGATATGCGCGGCATCCGCCGGCTCCTGCCAGCGCCGCCGCCGCCTCCGTATTGATGTCGGCAACGCCGTTCAGACAGGCGTTGGGCGTTTCGCGGAGCGCCTGCACATAAGCCTGGGCGATTCTGCCCGCGCCCACCAGTCCGAATCGAAGCGATCTGCCCCGG
This sequence comes from uncultured Solibacteraceae bacterium, assembly GCA_964639095.1. Classification (GTDB taxonomy): domain Bacteria; phylum Acidobacteriota; class Terriglobia; order Bryobacterales; family Bryobacteraceae; genus BOG-234. Next base: position 565 of record CAZXCO010000930.1, on the reverse strand, counting down.
GGTTTATTGCGTTTCATAATTCCTCCATGACCTCGGCGAGCGAAGCCGCGATGTAGTCGACGTGCTCCAGGGTATAGTTCTCGTTCCAGGGAAGAACGAGCGTGTGCTCCAGTCCCTGGAATGTGCCGGGATAATGGCGGGGGTCGTAATTCAATGCCTCGGGCCGGGCCAGAGTGAACGGGAACTGGCTCTTTCCGAAGGTCCGGCGATCGCGGAAAATTTCACACTGAAATGCCGGCTTCTGGATGTAGCGGGGCGCCGAACTGATGCCCCGGGTCTTCAGCCTCGCGGCCAGCCCGACCGCGCCATCGGGAACGATTGCGCTGTCGACGATGAGGCAATACTTCCAGTAAACGTTGCGCGCGTCCGGAGCCACGGGGAAGGGCCGGATGCCGCGGATGCCCCGAATCTTCTCCGTCAGTTGCGCGGCGCACCGCTGGCGGTTTTCGATGCACGCGTCCAGCTTTTCCAGTTGCCCCAGCGCCACCGCGCCCTGCAGTTCGGTCATGCGGGAGTTGAGCGCGATGTAATAGTGGTCCGCCGCGGCATCGCCATAGCCGTAGCA
>CAZXCO010000929.1:0-3556 GCA_964639095.1 uncultured Solibacteraceae bacterium | reverse complement strand
GCGGTTTTCATCCGGTTCGCGCCCGTGAAAGCCGCTGGCTTCCAGGCGAAAGATGCCGTGCGTGATTCCCGCGGTTACGACTTCGTTCGAAATGTGCGTGGAGTCCTGCAAGTGATGAGCGAGCGTCGCCTGGGGAAGTTCCGCAGCCGAAACCCGATGCGGGTAAGCCACCGGTCCCAGCGCCGGATCTCCCACCGGGGCCGCATAGATCTCCCAGGATGTCTTCTCCCCCAGACGGTGCGAATAGTGCAGCGCCGCCTCCATCAGAAAATCGTGCGGGTGCTGGCCGTCGATAATCGGGTTTCCGTAAGCTGTTTCGCCGGTCTGCAGAAGCTCCGGGTAGCGGCGATCGGTGATGGTCGCAGGCTCAAGGCTGAACATGGTCCGCACGGAAAAGGCTCCGCCCAGAAGCGCATGGCTGCTCTCCACCATCAACCAGTTCGTCGAAAAGAATTTGTCGGCCCCGCGCGGACCGGTCTGCTGGGCATCGGTGACGAAGGCGAGCCCGTGAATCATGAAGCGCCAGCCCCGGGCGTTGAAATTCACCATATTCATCGGCGACGACGCCGGATTCCGGCTCGTGCCCGACGCCTCCATTGCGTCCGGCTGGCCTGGCGCGGCCATATCGTGGTGCATGCCGGGCATACCCGGCATTTTGCTCATATCGTGCTGCGCCGCCAGCGGAGCGGCGGCCAGCAGCAGCGCGTAACACAAGCGCATTCTTCTGCTCCCTTTTTGTTTTCCTGTAGTGATGAAGTTGTTGTTGCGTCTGAAAACGGCAGGGCGCCGGATCAGAGTCGCAGCACGGACGTTCGCACTGGCGGAGAAAAGATCGCCGGGTGCAGCAGGAGAGGGAGAATGAAAGCCTCCGGCTGCAACCCCTCCGAAAGCGGAAGGCGCGCCGGAACGGCGGGAACAATCTGCGTATTTACGATTGCCTGATGCGACTGGAAAGTCGGGCCCGCGTGCGTGCAGTGATGCTTCTCATGACAGCACGAGTGCCTGCCGCCGCCGGAAGCCTGCGCAATGCAGAGCGCGCTGCAAGCGCTCCCAAGCATGAGAATCAGGCACAGCAGAACTGGCACGAAACGCCGCATCTGATTCGACGTTACCACGCGGTCCTCAGGAGTGTTATGCTTTTGCTCCAGGATGCGGTTCGTGCTCAGGGTTGCGATTGTTGTGGCGCTGATCGTCGCCCCGGCATCCCTGGTCACAGCCGCTGAAGGTACAGAGGATCCCGCCTTTTACGGCCTTCCTTTCCACCAGTGGCTTTCGGAGCCCGACCACGCGCACATGCATTGGACGGCGCGCGTGCTCGATCCCGAATTGTCCCCTCAGCAGCGGCTGGAGTCCCGGATCTTCGTTCAGGTGGATGGATCGGAACTGGCCCGTCGCCGCGGAAAAGGCCAGCTTCTGGTGCTCGAGGAGATCCAGGACGACTTCGGCCACACGTGGGAGAGCCATCAGGAGATGGACCTCGACTGGATCGAAGAGGGAATCAGAAACAAGGACGCCGTGTTTTCGCAGGCGTTTTTCGTCGTGCCCGGAAATTACCGGATCGCGATCGCGCTCTTTGCCACCGCCACGAAAGAACACAGCATCGTAACGAAAAAGCTGCGCGTCAACGCCCTGCGGAACGATCCTTTGCCCGACGCGTGGCGCGATCTGCCGCCCGTAGAGTTCATACCCCACGAGGGCCCTCCCGACAGCTGGTATCTGCCGTCGATTGAAGGCCGGCTGCACCTGGCGGCCGCCGCACGCCGCACGGCGCATCTGGATCTGGTGGTGAATCTGGACGCCTCGGAACGCCTCTGGGCATCGAGCCGCGCGCAGAGCCGGAATCTGGGCGTTCTGCTGCCCGCCGCCAGAATCCTCTCGGAGGTCCAGTGGAGCAATCTCAGTTTGAGCGTCACCCTGCTCGATCTGGCGCACCGCCGCGTGGCCTACCAGGAAGACAATCTCACGGCGCTCGACTGGGAGCGCGCTTCCGGCTCGCTGGGTGAGGTCAATCCGGGAATCGTTGACATTGAATCTCTGCGGAACCGGACGCGCAGCGCACATTTCTTTCTGGATGAAATCAGCCGCCGGGTGCGCGCGGCAGGACGGCCGGAAATCCTCATCGTCCTGAGTAATTCCGTCGAATTTCAGCCAGGGCAGGAACTGCTTCCGATTGCGCTCGACTCGCGCACAGGAGCCAGAGTGTTTTACATCCGTTACCAGACATTCCCGCCGCCCTACTTCAATCGCTCGGCCCCCCGCGCGCGCATCGAGATGCCCGACGGAACCCGGCCGGCACGCGGGCGGCGCGCCACGCCCATCGACCAGCTCGAGCCATTGCTCAAGCCCCTTGAGCCGCGGCTGTTCGATGTCGCGACACCCGAGCAGTTCCGCCGCGCTCTCGCGGCCATCCTGGAAGAGATCAGCCGCATCTAGCAAGCTGCCAAAAGCTCGCATGGGCCGCGTCGCGAGCGCCACAAAGGCATCCCTGAAGAGACGGAACGAAGCTCGTCGGTTCCGGGCGCCCGCATCGCAGCTTTGCCCGCGCCTCGCCCGGGGACGCAGTTCCCGTGCCGCGGCCCATGGGAGCTTTTCAGCAGCCTGCTGGCTTGGGTATAAACCAGCGGCGGAGCCCGAATCAGTGCCTTCCCGGCGGCTTTCCGCACGTTGGCCCACGGTTTTGTTGTACACTTTTGGATTAGAGAGCCTCCCCATGGCACTCATACCCAGGCAAGTCGAACGGTTCGTTTGCGCCCGGCAAGGAGGTGCGCCTTCTCGAGTAGTGCGATAACGAGAACGGCCGCCTTCAATCTCGTTCGCGAGATTCCCCACGGAATTTTTACGCTGTTTTTTCCCGACGATTGCCGCGTCTGCAATCGTCCCCTCAACCGATGGACCCGTGTTCCGGTCTGCGGCGCATGCCTTACGGCGCCCGAACCGCTGGACGCGGAGTATGCCTGCACAGTCTGTCATTCACCCTTTCTGAACCGATGGCCGCTCGATACACGCGGCGTCTGCGCGGCGTGCCGCGCAGGTCTTCGCGCCTTCGATCATGCGGCCAGCTTCGGCGAATACGCGGGCACTCTGCGCCGCCTGATTCATCTCCTGAAATATTCGGGAATGAAGCCGCTCGCGCGGCCGCTGGGAAATCTGCTGGTGCGCGCTTTCCCGGCCGATGCACAATTCGATGCGATCGTGCCGGTTCCGTTGCACTGGCGCAAGCGCTGGAACCGCGGCTTCAACCAGGCGGAACTGCTGGCCCGCTACGTTGCGCGGACGCGCGGGATTCCGATGCTGCACGCGCTGCGCCGCCGGCGCGCGACTGCGACGCAGGCAGGTCTGGCCAGCGCCGGGCGCCGTAGAAACGTGGCGGGCGCCTTTGTTCTGAAGCCCGGGGCGGACCTGAAGGGAAAAAGAATTCTACTGATTGACGATGTGATGACAACCGGAGCCACGGCCGGAGCCTGTGCGTCCGTGCTGAAACGCGGAGGGGCCGGATCGGTTTCCCTCCTGACCGTGGCGAGAGTAGATCGACGAACGAGATTCTGAGGAGCGAAAT
>CAZXCO010000928.1:0-4445 GCA_964639095.1 uncultured Solibacteraceae bacterium | reverse complement strand
CCCAGTTCGGCGACTAGAAGGTCACGCTCAGGCGACTTCGGCGATCCGGTGGCGCACGTCCACGCCCTGCGTCAGGAAAATAACGTCTTCCGCGATGTTGGTGGCATGGTCGCCGATCCGTTCCAGCTTGCGGGCGACGATCAGGTAATCGAGAGCGCGGGCGATGGTCGTCGAATCCCGCTCCATGAGCTCGATCAGTTGATGCTGGATCTGGTTCCGGGCCCGGTCAACCGCATCGTCCGCGCTCAGGATCTCCCGGGCCTTTTGCGCATCGCGCTTGACGAAGCTGTCCAGGCACCCGAGCACCATCGACTCCACCAGGTTCGAGAGATCGCCGAAGTTGATCGACTCCGGCAGCGGGGGTTGCGTCATGAGCGAGAGCGCGCGCTCCGCGATGTGAACCGCCAGATCCCCCATACGCTCCAGATCCGTTGTGATCTTGATGGCCGTCACCACGAGCCGCATATCGCGCGCTACGGGCTGCTCGCGCACGATCAGGCTGGTCACCATGTCGTCGACCTTGATTTCCATCTGGTCCACGCGTGACTCGTCCCGGATGACCTGATGAGCGTAATCCTCGTTTTTTTCGGCAAGCGACAGAACGCTCCGATGCACCGAGTGGGCGACAAGCGAACCCATTTCGAGCAGCGTGTCGTTGAGCAGCTTGAAATCTTCTTCGAAAGGACGCATTTGGAGGATCTCCTGGTATGTTCTAACCGAAACGGCCCGTGATGTAGTCTTCGGTTTCCCTCTTCGAAGGATTTTTGAAGATTACGTCGGTCTTGTCGTGCTCAATCAGCCGCCCCAGCAGGAAGAAGCCCGTGGTATCCGCGACGCGCGCCGCCTGCTGCATGTTATGCGTCACAATCACGATCGTGCACTGTTCCTTCAGGCCGACCAGCAGATCTTCGATTTTGGCCGTGGCAATGGGGTCCAGTGCCGAACAGGGCTCGTCGAGCAGCAGAACCTCCGGATTCACCGCGAGCGCGCGGGCAATGCAGAGCCGCTGCTGCTGGCCGCCGGAAAGTGCATAAGCCGATTCCTGGAGTTTGTCCTTCACTTCGTCCCAGAGAGCGGCGCGGCGCAGGCTCTTTTCGACCACCTCGGCCGCCGGAACACGCTTCAGCATGCCGTTGATCCGCGGGCCGTAAATGATGTTCTCCCAGATCGATTTGGGGAAGGGATTCGGCCGCTGAAAGACCATGCCGATGCGGCGGCGGATTTCCGTCACGTCCTTGTCGAGAATATTCACGCCGTCGAGCGTGATCTCGCCCTCCAGCCGTGTATCCCGCAGTGTCTCGTTGATGCGGTTCAGGGTTCGCAGGAAAGTGGATTTTCCGCAGCCGGAGGGTCCGATCAGAGCCGTAACCCGGTTCGCTGAGAATTCCAGCGAGACATCGTGCAGGGCCTGAAACTTCCCATAGAAGAAATTAATTCGTGAGGCGCGCATCTTCGGAAGGGCGGTTTGCATGGAACCTCCGGCTTCCTTTGGACTTGAACTCATCTGGGCTGGTGGCTGGTTGATGGCTGTGCGTGGTGAACTCATGCCGTTGGACCCTGTCATTCCTCTTTATCTCTGCGTCGCCGGACCGCGCGAAATCACCATCCGCGCCGCAATGTTCGCCAGCAGAACGAGCGCGAGCAGGACCAGACCCGCCGCCCACGCCTGCCGATGGAGATCCTCATAGGGAGCGATGGCGTCATTGAAAATCATTACCGGGAGCGATGCGGTCGGCTCCGAAAATCCGCTGCTCCAGAACTGATTATTCAGACTGGTGAACAGCAGCGGCGCCGTTTCCCCGGAAATTCGGGCGATCCCGAGAATCATTCCGGTCAGGATGCCTTTGCGCGCCGCCGGCACGATGACGGTCGCGATGGTCCGCCACTTGTTGGCGCCGAGCGCGAGAGCTCCCTCGCGCATGGACCGCGGCACTTCCATAAGAAACTGCTCCGTGCTGCGCGCGGTAATGGGAATCAGCATCAGGCTCAAAGCGATTCCACCGGCCAGCGCGGAGAAGTGATGCATGCGAACCACCACCACCGTCCAGGCCACGATGCCGATCACGATCGAAGGAATGCCGTTCAGCAGATCGCTGGTATAGCGAATGATGAACTGCATCGTCTTGTTCCCGAACTCGGCGAGATACACGCCGGCGAAGAAGCCGATCGGCAAGCCGATGATCGTCGCCAGGAAAACGATTTCGGCGCTGCCTACAATCGCGTTGGCCATACCGCCGCCCATCTGGCCTGGCGGCACCGGCAGTTTTGTGAAGAAATCCCAGTTGACCGATTTTCCGCCGTTGTATACGAGGTATCCCAGAATCAGGAACAACGTGGAAACCGTCAGGACGGCGCATAGGCCGCACAGCGTCAGCATCAGGTCGTTGACCGCGCGTCTGCGCACGTTGCGGGCCGTCATCCTCTCGCCGAACCTTTCTTCGTCGTGACAACGATGAGCACCTGGGCCAGAGCGTTGATCACCATGGTCAGGGCAAAGAGAACGAGACCCAGTTCGATCAGAGACGAAAGATGCATATTGCTCTGGGCTTCGGTAAATTCGTTGGCGATGACGGCCGCGATGGTGTAGCCGGGCGCGAACAGAGAAGCATGGATGGCCGGGTCGTTGCCGATGACCATCGTCACCGCCATGGTTTCGCCGAGCGCACGCGCCAGCGCCAGAAACACCGATCCCATGATTCCGAGGCGCGCGAACGGCAGCACCGCGTCCCAGGTGGATTCCCATTTGGTCGCGCCGAGCGCCAGCGCGGCTTCACGCTGCTCGCGCGGCACCGCCATCAGAGCTTCCCGCGAAACCGAAATGATATACGGAAAGGTCATGATCGCCAGAATTACGCCCGCGGTGAGGTAACCGACCCCGAAGATGTGACCGCTGAAGAACGGCAGTGCGCCAGCGACCGCCTGAATCGCCGGTCCGATGTAGTCCCGCATCAGCGGGATCAGCGTGAAAATCGCGAGCAGGCCGAAAATGACGCTCGGGACTGCGGCCAGCAATTCCACCAGAAATGTCAGAGTGTTCGAAACCTTTGACGTCGCCAGCTCAGAAAGATAGATGGCCGCGCCGACGCCCAGCGGAACCGAAATCAGCAGCGCGATCAGGGATGTAACGAGCGTCCCGTAAATGAACGGCAGGGCCCCGAACTGGTCGGTCACCGGGTTCCAGAGCTTCGAAGTGATGAACGAAAACCCGAATTTGTCGCGGGTCAGTGAACTGTGCAGCCACAATTCCCAGACCAGCAGAGCGGTGATGGCAAAAACCGAGAGCGCGAACAGCAGCGTGAAGCCGTAAGCCACGTCATCGCCGCCGAACCGGCGCTTCGCGATTCTTGTCGACTGGGGAACGGCGGCGGATGTCGTGGCCATGGTTCAGGGAATAAAAAGCTATTTAATCAACGCGATCTGTTTCTGTTCCTTCGCCACCACCTGCTTCGGCAGAGGTGCGTAGCTGAGTCCCTCGGCGTCTTTCTGGCCGGTCGTCAGCATCCAGTTCAGAAATCCCGTGATCGCCGCCTTCTTGCTCGCGTCCTTGATCTGGCTCGGAATCAGCAGCCAGGTGAAGGTCGAAATCGGATAAGAAGTCGCGCCCGGAGCGTTGGTGATGGAAACGCGGAAGTCCTCGGGCATCGCCTTCGAGTTCGCCGCGGCAGCCGTAACGCCTTCGAAGCTGGGTTTCACGAATTTCCCGGCGGCGTTTTTCACGTCGGCAAACGCCATTTTGTTCTGCACTGCGTAAATCAGTTCGACGTAGCCGATGGAATTGGGCGTCTGCTTCACCAGCCCGGCCACTCCATCATTACCCTTGCCGCCCAGACCCACCGGCCAGCTCACCGACGTATTCGCACCGACCTTGCTTTTCCACTCCGGGCTGACCTTCGAAAGGTAGTCGGTAAAGACGAACGAGGTCCCGCTGCCGTCGGAACGGTGGACCACTTCGATATCTTTGGCCGGAAGCGCGACACCGGGGTTCGCTCCCTTGATCGCCGGATCGTTCCAGGTTTTGATCTTGCCGAGGTAGATTCCGGCAATGGCTTCGGGTGTGAGCTTGAGCGCGCCGGTAACGCCGGGCACATTGTATGTCAGGACCACGGCGCCCATGACCGTCGGGAAATGCAGCGGCTTCACTTTCACGGCCTGGATCTGAGCGTCGGTCATCGGGGCGTCCGAGGCGCCGAAATCCACCGTGCCTTCGGTCAACTGGCGGATGCCGCCGCCCGAGCCGATCGGCTGGTAGTTGATCTGCACATCGGAATGCGCCGTCTTGTATTCCGCGAACCATCGCTGATAGATCGGAGCGGGGAACGTAGCGCCCGCCGCGTTAATCGTTTCCGCGCCCCTCGCCGGTGTCGTGAGCACCGTGGCCGTGAACAGGGCGGGAAGTATCGTAAGACCGATTACAACGTGTTTTTTCATCGATTTATCCCTCTTCT
>CAZXCO010000927.1:0-2788 GCA_964639095.1 uncultured Solibacteraceae bacterium | reverse complement strand
AGTCCTCACTCGAGAGCATAAGGATCGTCGCGCCAACAGACTGCGTCGTCCTCATTCGCGGCGAAACTGGCACGGGTAAGGAAGTGGTCGCACGCGCCATCCACAATGGCAGTTCGCGCCGGCAGCAACGGTTTGTGGCTGTCAACTGCGCCGCGATTCCCGCTGCACTTCTCGAAAGCGAGCTTTTCGGTTATGAACGAGGCGCGTTCACCGGCGCCCTTCAGCGGAGACTCGGGCGAGTTGAAGCCGCTGATCGCGGCACGCTCTTCCTCGATGAAATCGGTGAATTGCCACTCGAACTTCAGCCCAAACTCCTGCGGGTGATTCAGGAGCGGGAACTTGAGCGTCTCGGAAGTTCACAGCCGACTCGAGTCGATGTACGAATCGTGGCGGCGACAAATCAGAACCTCGAGCAATTGGTGAGGGCACAGAAGTTCCGTATGGATCTGTACTACCGCCTGAACGTTTTTCCAATCGTGCTTCCCCCACTGCGTGAACGAGCAGAGGACATCCCTGTACTTGTGCATCATTTCCTCCGCGCATTCACCCTCTCCCATGGCAAAGTCGTGAAGCATGTTCCCGAGGAGACAATGAAGGCTCTCGTCAAGTACGATTGGCCGGGCAATATCAGGGAATTGCAGAACTTCATAGAGCGATCGATCATTCTGACCCGGGGCGACGCAGAACTGCGAGCCCCCGTCACCGAACTGATGAACAGGGGACTCCCCGCCGCCGGTGCGCGCACGCTTGCCGACGCTGATCGCGATCACATCATCGCGACACTTCGTGAAACCAACTGGGTCGTTGGCGGCCGGAACGGCGCCGCCGCAAAGCTCGGACTCAAAAGGACCACGCTGATTGGCAAGATGCGCAAGCTCGGCGTATCGAAAGCAACCGCCGAAGAATTTGCCAGGCACTGTGGGCCGAATTCCAAAGGAACTCCTGGCAACGCAATAACGCTGGCATGATTGCCATTCAACCAGTGCTGCATAACATCTCATGACGGTCCGATATGGCGCCATGTCGGGAGTAACCGCTCCCACACTTCAAGGCGCCGTTCAACGGAGGCGCGGGAGACATCGCATTTGAGAGGACTGGAGCCATGCGTTTTTTGTCGCCGAACGTCTTAAAATTGCAGCGAGGGGATCGTGACTTCGATGACCGGCTCGTACGACTATCGCCTCGTCATCCTTTCCGTTGTGATCGCGGTCTGTGCCGCATACACGGCCCTCGATCTCGCGGGGCGGATGGCCGCCACGCAGGGACGAGCCCGGCTGATTTGGTTGTCGGGCGGTGCAGTGGCGATGGGGCTCGGCATCTGGTCGATGCACTACATCGGGATGCTGGCCTTCCAGTTGCCGGTTCCTGTGTTTTACGATTGGCCAACCGTATTGCTCTCTCTCCTGACCGCGATCTGTGCATCCGCTGTGGCGTTGTTCGTGGCGCGGCGTTCCTCAATGGACTGGAAGCACGCGACCACTGGCGGCACGATCATGGGTGCAGGCATCGCGGGTATGCACTACATCGGCATGGCTGCCATGCGCCTGCCTGCGGAGTGCCGGTATGACATGCTGCTCGTCATTCTATCGGTCGCGATCGCCATCCTGTTTTCGCTCGCCGCGCTTTGGTTGTCGTTTCATCTTCGTGAGGATACCAGGGCGACCTGGCGGCGAAAGGGTGCGAGCGCGCTGTTCATGGGCACAGCCATCGCAGCTATGCACTATACCGGGATGGCCGCTGCGAGATTTACTCCAACGGCAATCGCGCCGGACCTGTCTCACGCCGTACAAGTTTCTCCCCTCGGCATCGCGGCGATTACATCCGTAACCCTGCTCGTGCTGGGCTTCGTTTCGCTGACTTCTCTGGTGGATCGGCGTTTCGCCGCTCAAACCTCTGCGCTGAAGAAAAGTGAGATGCTTCAGCTCCAATTGGAGCAGGCCGTAGAACAACTCCAGGCTTCGGAATCGCGTCTGCGAGTTTTGATCGAAACGATTCCCGCCCTTGCCTGGACAAGTCTTCCGGATGGATCCACGGATTTTGTCAATCGCCGCTGGATAGAATTTACCGGCTTGTCTCTGAACGACATACGCACTGCCGGGCCGTTGGCGCCGTTTCATCCGGAGGACATCGCGTCCCATGCAGGCAAGTGGCGCATTGCCCTGGAGACAGGCACTTCCTTCGAAAATGAAGCGCGTATCCGGCGTATAGACGGGGAGTATCGCTGGTTCCTGATACGCGGCATGCCGCTCCGGGACGACCGGGGATCCATCGTCAAGTGGTATGGAACGATGACCGATATTGAAGATCGGAAGCGGGCCGAGGAAGCTCTGTCGAAGGTCAAGGCTGATCTTGCGCACCTCAACCGCGCGGCGACGGTGGGTGAATTTGCGGCCTCGATCGCACATGAAGTGAGCCAGCCTCTCGCGGCGATCATCGCAAGCGGCGACAGCTGCACGACCTGGCTGAGCCATGATCCGCCCAATCTGGACAAGGCCCGGGCTGCAGCCGATCGGATGGTGAAAAGCGCGATGCAGGCAAGCGAAGTGGTTCAGCGAGTTCGCACGCTGTTTAAAAAAGCGCCGCTGGCCAGAATTTCCCTGCAAATCAACGATGTGATCGAAGAGGCGATCCGGCTGACGCAGATGGAGCTTGGAAGGAAAAGTGTTATCTTACGCACCGCGCTTGCCGCAGATCTGCCGCCGGTGCTGGGCGATCGCGTCCAGTTGATTCAGGTGTTGCTCAACCTGATCGTTAATGGCACGGAGGCGATGACGAATGTCGATTGCAA
>CAZXCO010000926.1:0-5475 GCA_964639095.1 uncultured Solibacteraceae bacterium | reverse complement strand
AAGGGAACTTTATGCTGGCGCAGGGCCTGAACGAGCTGCACCGATTGCGCGAATGCGACGGTGCGGTCGTCGTCCCCCTGGATGAGGAGAACCGGCGATTTCCAGGTGGCCATCGATGCCATCGGTGACGATTCGAAGGCCAGCCGCTCGATCGCCTGCCGCTTCTCCCGGTCGCGGGCGGGGGCGACGCTGGTCACCTCCAGATTCCAGTCGTGGACGCCATGCAGATCCACGCCGGCGGCAAACAGATCGGATGCGCGCGCAAGCGCGAGCGCTGTCAGGTAGCCGCCGTAGGATCCGCCCCAGACGCCGATTCGAGCGGGATCCACATCGGCCTGGGCGCGCAGATACGCGGCAGCCCCGAGCACATCGTTGAATTCGCTGGCGCCGGTCGCTCCGAAATGAGGCGCTTCGCGGAAGTCGCTGCCGTAGCCGATGCCGCTGCGGTAGTTCACCGAGAGCACGACGTAGCCTTTGCTCGCCAGATACTGATTGAAACCGTACGCCTGGCTGTAGTAGCTCATGTAATGCCAGCCGAGCAGCATCTGCCGGCGCGAACCGCCATGGAAGAACACGACGGCGGGATGGCGCCTGTTTTTGTCTCCGCGAGGCGGGAGAAACAGTTGTCCGTGCACGCGCAGGCCGTCTTTCGCGGCGAAAACCACTGGCTGCGGCTCGACCAGCAGCGCAGCCGGGAAATCGGCCGGGATCGCGGACGGGTCGAGATCCCGAAGCGCGCCCGCGCGATCGAGCATCGCTGCGCGCGCCGGGATTTTCGCATCCGAATGCAGCAACGCGATATCGCCGCCCGCGAGAGGCGCGGGAGCCCATTCGATTCCACTGCCCGGGGTGAGCCTCTGCGGCTTTCTCACGTCCAAATCGACGCGCCAAAGATGCCGGCGGTCCGCGTCATCCTGGTTCGACGAAAACACCACGGATTGGCGATCGGCAGCCGCCGCCACATACTCCACTTCGAACTCGCCCGGCGTCAGCAGAGCCGGCGCGGCGCTCTGGCCCTTCGCGGCGGCGGGAATCTGGTAAAGGTGCAGCCAGCCGTCGCGCTCCCACGGGAAGAGCAGCCGGCCTCCCGCCATCCAGAACAACTGATCCGGCGCGGTTACAGGCCAGAAGACGCTGCCGCGGCCTGCGGACGCCTTCCAGATCTCGTGCCCACGGCCGGACTGCGCATCGGCGAGACGGATGGACCATGGGGGTCCGGTGCGCTTCGGGCCATATTCGAATTCGCCCGAAGCCGCGGGAATCCGGATGAACGCGATCTGCTTTCCATCGGGCGACCAGACGGGCGACCGGTCCGTATCCACGCTTGGATCGAGAAAGTGCAGCGTCTTCGCCTGCGTGTCGTAGACACCGATGAAAGCATGGTCGCCACGATCGCTGACGAACGCGAGCCGGCGCCCGTCGGGCGACCATCGCAGGTTGCCGGCGTTTCCGCGCGCGTGAATCCATTGCGAGGGTTTCGAGCCCGGCTTTTGGAGCGGGACCGACCAGATCTGGCCGCGTTCGATCCAGGCCACGGTCGAGCCGTCCGGCGATACGGCCGGCGAATGCCCGTCCCCCACCTTCTCCGGCGCCTGCGACGGCCCGGCCGCCCAGATTTCCTGGCGTTTTTCGTCGGCGGGATCGCTGCGCGGATTCGGAAATTCGCCGCGCGAGTTCGGACCGTCACCGCGAGTGAAGAAGAGACGGGCGCCGTCCGGCGCCCAGGCAATATCGGAGATTTCCTCTCCGTCGTCGGCGCTGAACCGGGTCACCTGGACCGCCTGGTACGCCGGGGCCCGCGCGATCCAGACGTTGCGGATACCGGCGGCGTTCTGAACCCAGGCAATTGCGTCCCCCCTCGGGGATGCGATCAGATCATCCGGAAAAGGTGCGCTCAGCACCTGATCGATGGTGAACGCCGGCGCCGAAAGCAGAGGGAGGGCCGCGAAAACGGCCAGAATCGCCCATCGCGGCGCAACGCCGCGACTACATCTTGTAGCGGCCGAGGTCCTCGTCACCGAGATTTTCCAGCCAGCGCCGAAGCTCCTGGTTCGAGTTCACTTTTTCGGCCACATTGCTTGCAAGCCGGGAGGACTTCAGAACCGAGTCATCGACGAAAATCGGGCAATCGAGACGCAGAGCGAGCGCGAGAGCGTCGCTCGGGCGCGAATCCACCGAAATCAGTTCCCCATTGCGCTGCACCCAGATCACCGCGAAAAAAGTATCATCCTTCAGTTCGTTCACGACGACTTTCTGGATACCCGCATCGAGCCCGACGAGAAGCGTCTTGATGAGATCGTGGGTCATCGGACGGGGCGTCGAGACCTTTTCGATCTCCAGAGCGATAGCGTTGGCCTCGTAGATTCCCACCCAGATCGGGAGTACATGCGCGCTGCAGACATCCTTGAGGATGACGATCGGCATGTTCGTCACTGGATCCATCATCAAACCGCGGATCTTCATCTCGACTTCCATGTGTTTATTACATCACAGCGGAAAAAAGCCAGCGGAGCAGCCGGAGGCGGCCCTGGAGAGATCGCGCCATTGCGCGGATCAGTGAACGGTCTCGCCGCCCAGGGAGTTGGGTCCGCCGCGCGTGATCCGCACCCGGACATACTTGCCAATGAGTTGTTCCGGAGTTTCCGGGCCGTCGTGTGTGAAGCTGAGCGTACGGTTCCGCGAGGTGCGGCCGGTCCAGACCCCGAGCGATTCGTGGCGTCCCTCGACGTTGACCTCCTCCACGGTTCCGATCAGGCCGGCGTTCTGGCGAATCTGAATGGCACGCTGCTTTTCCTGTACGATCATCAGGCGGCGCGTCTTTTCCTCCTCGGGAATGTGATCGTTTAAGCCCAGCGCCGCCGTATTCGGGCGCGGCGAATACTTGAAGCTGAAGATTCCGTCGTATTGAACTTCGTCGAGCAGGCTGAGCGTGGCCTCGAAATCCTTCTCCGTCTCGCCCGGAAAGCCGACGATGATATCCGAGGTAATCGCGATCGGACGGCGGGTGTTCTTCATCCACCGGATCCGCTCCATGTACTCCTCGCGCGTGTAAAGCCGCTGCATGGCCTCCAGCACGCGGGACGAGCCCGACTGCACCGGCAGATGCACGTGGTTGCAGAGATTCGGGTTGGACTCGATGGCGTCGATGATCGGCTTGACGAAATCGCGCGGGTGCGAGGTCGTGAAGCGAACCCGGCGAATTCCGTTGATTGTTCCGACGCGGTCGAGCAGAGTCGCGAAATCCCAGCCCGCGGGCGAGGGGTCCCGGTAGCTGTTGACGTTCTGGCCGAGCAACTGGATCTCGGTGTACCCGGAATCCGCCAGCCGTCTGGCTTCCTCCATGACGCTGGCGCTGGTGCGGCTGCGCTCCGGTCCGCGAGTGAAGGGCACCACGCAGTAGGCGCAGCTCTTGTCGCAGCCTTCGATGATCGTGATATAAGCGCGATGCGGATTGTCGCGGCGCGTGAACGGCGTGTCGAAGGCTTCTTCCGTGTCGAGACTCAGGCCGGTGACACGCTTGTTTCCGGCTTCGAGCTGAACCAGCATCTGCGGCAGCTTCGTATAGCTCGCCGAACCTGCCACCAGGCTGACGTGCGGAGCGCGTTCGAAAATCTTCTCGCCCTCCTGCTGCGCCACGCAGCCGATTACCGCGAAGACCTTTCCTTTTTCCTTCTTGAAGTGCTGCAGCCGGTTGAAGACCTTCTGCTCGGCCTTGTCCCGGATGCTGCAGGTGTTATAGAACACATACTGTGCCTCTTCTATAGTCGAGACCTGCTTGTAGCCTTCGTGGAGCAGAGTTCCCACGACTTTCTCCGAGTCGTGCGCATTCATCTGGCACCCGAAGGTCTCGATATAGAAGGTCTTTTCCACTTTTCCCCATTGTAATTCGGCGTTCCGGACGGCCGGATCGGAGATACAATAAAAGGCGCATGAAGTGGCCCGTATTGCTGATGGGTGCCGGGTTGTGCTTCGCCGCCCCGGCGCCGAAGACGTTCATCGGTGTGGTTCATGACAACCACTGCGTCGGCCCGGCTTGCGCCACGCAATGCCCGGTCAAGAAAGAACCGGTATACACACTCCAGTCAGGCGAAGACGCATACGTGCTCACCGGTCCAAAGGAACCGGCTCAATACGTCGGGCGAAAAGTGATCGTCAAGGGCACGGTCGTCGCGGGTAACAGGCTCAAAGTCGCTTCCATCGCTCCGGCCAAGTGATGCTCAGGCGCACGCCGCTGTATGAATGGCACAGAGCGGCGGGCGCAAAGATGGTCGATTTCGGTGGATGGGAGATGCCTGTACAGTACTCCGGTCTCATCGCGGAACATCAGGCCGTACGCAACGCCGCCGGACTGTTCGACGTCAGCCACATGGGCGAGATCGAAGTGCGTGGTCCCGAAGCCGGCAGGCTGGTGAACTACGTCACAACGAACGATGCCGCGAAACTCGGGAACGGGCAGGCGCAGTATTCCGGGCTGCTCTATGAGCACGGCGGTTTCGTCGATGACATTCTGGTCCACAAAGTCGCGGACGACCACTTTTTTCTCTGCGTGAATGCGGCCAATCAGGAAAAGGATTTCGCGCACATCCGGGCGGCGAACACGATGAATTGCGAAGTCGAGTCTGCCGGCTCGAAATATGCGCAGCTTGCCCTGCAGGGCCCGCGTTCGCTCGAAATCGCGCAGACGCTGACGCCGTCGCCGCTCGACAGGATCCGGTACTATTGGTTCGTCGACGGGACTTTCGCGGGCGCGCCGGCGCGGATCGCGCGCACAGGATACACCGGAGAAGACGGATTCGAGATCTACGTGGCGCCGGAACACGCAGCCGCGGTGTGGGAAGCGATTCTGCAGGCGGGCAAACCACTGGGCCTTCAGCCGTGCGGGCTCGGCGCACGCAATACTCTGCGGCTCGAAAGCGCGATGGCGCTCTACGGCCACGAGATCGACGCCTCCATCACTCCCTTCGATGCCGGCCTGGGGTGGATCGTCGGGCTGGAGAAGGGGGAGTTCATCGGCCGGGCGGCTCTGCAGAAACAGGCCGGAAAAGGCCCGACGCGCAAGCTCGTTGGATTCGAAATGCGCGGGCGCGGCATCGGGCGCGACGGCTACGAAGTCCGCCTGGACGGCCAGCCGGCGGGCTGGGTCACGAGCGGCTCACCGGCCCCGGCGTTGAACCGGAACATCGGACTCTGTTATCTTCCCATCGAGCGAGCCAGACCGGGAGAGCGGATCGAAATCGTCGTTCGAGATCAGCCCGTCGAAGCAGAGACGGTGGCGACTCCGTTCTACAAGAGGCAGAGAGTGAAGAATCCATGAACTACCCCGACAACCTTCGCTACACGAAAGAGCACGAATGGGTCCGGCTGGAAGGCGACACGGCCACGATCGGCATTACGT
Source organism: uncultured Solibacteraceae bacterium (assembly GCA_964639095.1). Lineage (GTDB taxonomy): Bacteria > Acidobacteriota > Terriglobia > Bryobacterales > Bryobacteraceae > BOG-234. The sequence continues at coordinate 80 of CAZXCO010000926.1, read as the reverse complement.
TCCACGCCCAGAGCGAACTCGGCGACATCGTTTATGTGGACCTGCCGAAAGTTGGAGCAAAGATCGAAACGGGCAGGAGC